>NZ_JBHXRX010000074.1:0-36476 GCF_042714995.1 Streptomyces sp. NPDC058665 | reverse complement strand
CGCCCCGCGCCCGGGCCGGGGGGTCGGGGGGGGGGGGGGCGGGGGCGGGGGCCCCCCCCCCCCCCCCCGCCGGTCAGGGGGCGATGTGCCCGGTCAGAGGGGGCAGGGGCGTCAGGGGCGTCAGGGGCGGAAGCGCAGCACCTGCGGGTCGTGGTCGCTGTTCTGGTCGGCGAACTCGGCGTTGATGTGGACGCTGTCGTAGTCGAAGTCGTCGATCGACGGGCTCGTCAGGATCTGGTCGAGAACCTGGCTGTTGCCCTGGTAGACGTACGAGTAACGCTCCGGCGCCGGCAGGGACTTGACCGCCGGGTACAGCGCGCGGTCGGCGGTGAGCGCCTTCGTCGTGGCGGAGAACTCGAAGTCGTTGATGTCACCGACGACCAGGATCTTCGCACCACGCTGGATCTTCTGGAGGTCCTTCACGAACGCGTTGACGGCCTTGGCCTGGAGGTGCCGCTGCGGCTCGGAGATCCGGTTCGGCGGCTGGTGGTGCGAGACCAGGCTCTCGTCGCCGCCCTTGGAGCCGAAGTGGTTGGCGATCACGATGACCGGCTCACCCCGGAAGGTGAACTCACCGGCCAGCGGCTTGCGGCTGTTCTCCCAGGCGGCGTTGGTGGGGTCGATCCGGCCGGGGGAGAGGCTCAGGGCGGCCTTGCCGCCCGTGCGTACGGCCTCGGTCGCGGTCGTGGCGTCGCCGCCCGCGCGGTCGGTGAAGGAGACCCGCTCGGGGTTGAAGAGGAAGACCTGGCGGATGTTGCCGCCGGGCTCGCCGCCGTCGGTCTTGTTCTCGGGGTCCACGGTCCGCGCCTCGTACGCGGGACCGCCGGCGGCCACGATCGCCGCCGTGAACTTGGCGATCGTCCGGTCCGCGGAGACGGTGCCGTCGTCCGTGGCGCCGTTGTCGTCCTGGATCTCCTCCAGGGCCAGGATGTCAGGCGACGAGAGGTTGCCGACGACGGCGGCGGCCAGCGCGTCGAACTTCTCCTGCGGGTCGGACGGGTCGAGGTTCTCGACGTTGTACGTCGCCACGGCCAGCTCGTCGCGGCGCTGCGCGCGCGTCGTCTCGGGCTTCGCGCCGTTGCCTGTGACCTTGCCGAGGGTGCGGGCGGTCAGCGTGTAGCCGCCGAACTGGTTGAAGTCCAGGGGGCCTTCGGTGTCGCCCGACAGCACGTCGCCGACATCGGCCTTCGGGAACGGCTGCTCGGCGACCGGGGCCAGCTGCTGGATCTGGAGGCGGCCGGTGTTCTGGTCCTCGTACGAGCCGTAGAGCGTGCCGCCCCGGCGGGTCTCGTTCTCGCTCGGTTTGACCGTCACCCACAGCTCCGAGTACGGGTCGGTGGCGCCGACCACGCGCGAGGTGCCGACCCGGACGTTCATGCCCTCCAGCGACTCGTAGTAGTCCAGCGCGTAGCTGCGGGGCTTCAGCTGAAGGCCGTTGATGCTGTCGCCCGTCGCGGCGGTGCCCTTCGGCGTGTAGGCGGCCGGGACGGTCTTGGCCGAGATGGTGACCGGCGCGGGCAGCTTGTTGCCGGAGGAGACGACCGTGATCTTCGGCGACGAGATCTGGGTGAGGGACTGGTTCCCGGAGGCGGCGCCGCCGGGGATGTACTCGGTGACCGTGCCCGACACCTTGACCGAGTCGCCAACGGCGACCGTCGGGGCCGAGCTGGTGAAGACGAAGATGCCCTCGCTCGTCGCGCGGTCCTTGTCCGGGTTCGGGTCCTGGAACCAGAAGCCGCGGGAAGAGCCGTAGGCCCGTACGCCGGTGACGATGCCGGGTACGTCCGCCACCGGGGTACCCACGAGCGGCGATATCCGGCCACTGCCCTGGATGCCGTGGATCCTGATCTCGGCGGCCGAGGCCGAGGAGGATCCGGCGAGCAGACCGGCGGCCAGGGCGGCGGCGACGAGGGCCGAGACGGCGGCGGTTCTCGGTACGGATGAAGGCATTGCGGGACTCCGGAAGTGAGGAAGTAAGGAGTGTGGGAGGCGGAGTTGGAGACAAAGTTCTACGCGCGTCACACTCTTGTGTGCGCCCATATGTTGTCAAGGGTGCGCGGGTGTACGCGCGTTGTCGGCCAAGTGAACCGGGTGGGATGGGGTGAAATACGTCTACGCTTGGGCGCCCTGGACCCCGTAAGGCGCAAGGAGAATCACCAGATGTCCGGAGACCGCCCCACCCTGCCGCCGGTGCGGCTGCCCTCGGACGCGGAGCTGGCGCGGGACGCGCTCGCGGTACCGCTGCTCGCCAGGGCGGTCCGCCTCGCCCGCTGGGCCGGGCCGGAGACGCGCGTGGGGGCGGGCGGCGAACTCGTCGAGGAGCAACTGCCCGCGGCGGCCGAGGCGCTGGGACTCATCGGGACCGAGAGCCCCGAACCGACCGAGAGCGACGAGGCGCTGGCGGCGGGGGCACGGGCGGAGGCGGAGGCCGACGCGAGCGAGGCGTGGCGGGTGGCCGTCGACACCGGTCTTGTCGAGGTGGAGGACCCAGGCCAGGACGAGGAGGCGGGCGGGGGTTCCGACGCGGACGGCACCGTGAGCGCCGGGGCGGCGCTCCAGCTGATCGCGTCCGGCGGCCCGCAGGACATCCTCTCCCTCTGGCTGGACGCCCTGGACGTCGTCTTCGCCGACGCGACGGCGCCCGTCCTGGAGGACCTGGCCGGTGCCATCGGCGACGACGGCGAGATCGACCTCGACGCGCTGGACTGGGACCCGGAGGTGGAGGCCGAGTTCCTGGAGGGCGTCCTCGGCAATCTCTATCTGCTCACCGTCGGCGAGGGCGGGACCGAGCCCGTCCCCGTACCGCTGCCGGTACTCGCCGCGTCGATGATCGTGCCCGACGACATGGGCGAGCCCACCGACGACGTCCTTGAACAGGTGTCCGAGGCGATGATGCGGCTGGACGACCAGTTCGCGCTGCTTGAACCGATCGGGCTCGTCACGTATGTGCCCGTGGACGAGGCTCTGATGGTCGAGGACGCCGAAGGCGGCTCCGACGCGGTGCCGTACGGCGACGACGAGGACGTGTCGCGGTACGGCGTGGTCACGCTGACCCCGCTCGGGCTCCACGGGATCAGGTCCCGGATGCGGGACGCGGGTGTGGACGCGCCCGCCGTCGGCGATCTGGCCGACAAGGGCGCCGACGCGCTGCTCGACGGAGTCGCGCACTTCCCGGAAGCTGCCGCCCGCGCCGAGACCGAGCAGTGGCTGGCCCGCCGCGAATCCGCCGAAGCGGCGCGCGAACTCCTCCGCGCCGCAAAGGGAACCGACCCCGAGGCACCGCTGCGCCGGCTGCACTGCCAGCAGGCACTCGCGCTCGTCGGCGCCGAGGCGGAGCCCGCGGTGCGTGAGGTCCTGGACGACGGGGAGCTGGGCGGGCTGGCCCGCGTCTGGCTGGCGGAGCTGGGCGCCGCCGACGTGCCGCCGCCGTCCGAGTCGATGATCTTCTGGCTGGCCATCGACACCATCGCCGCCCAACTCGACGCCGAGGACGAGCCGGTGGAGCTCCAGGAACTGGTGGAGGGCCTGGTCGGCCAGCACAGCGGCTTCTTCGACGCGGCGTGGCGGGTGGACCACCCGGCGACGGCGGACGTGCTGGAGGCGATGGGCCGGCTGCACCAGGACCGCAAGGCGGCGAAGGACGCCCGCAAGGCGGCGTTCAAGGCGCGCTCACGCAAGGGGAGTTGACCGCGCCGGGCGCGTCCGCCCCGTCGTCCGCCCACGGAGCGGGGGCTCACGCCCGCGGCTGATGCCCCGTTGGTGCGGTGCATCGCGGGGCGGAGGATCGCTCTTGTACTGGACGCACGTGAGCGATTCCGACAACGCAGGGGGCACCGCCCGTGCCCGAAGGACTTCGGGGGAGCCGGCGTCCAGGCGTCGCGAGCCGGACGGGACTTCGCGGGCAGGGTCTGGGGCGTGTCTTTGAAGTAGCGCCGTTCGCCTGCGAGGCGGGGCCCGCGGCGTTTGGTGTGGTGCATCGCAAGGCCGCGAGGATCGTGCTCGTACTGGGCGTACTCGCACGACTCCGACAACGCGGCGAGGTGCCGTGCCGGACCCCGCAGGCCAGGCGGGACCTTGAAGACACGGCCCAGGTCCGGTCCCGGGCCCCTCAAGTCCGTAGGTACGACGCGCCGTTGAGGTCCAGGATGGTGCCCGACGACCATTCCGCCTCCGGGGAGGCCAGCCACAGCACGGCCGCCGCGATCTCGTCCGCGCTCGCCACCCGGCCGAACGGGCTCTGTGCCCGGATCGCCTCGCCCTCCGCCCCCGTCAGCCGGTCGGCCACCCGTTCGGTGTCGAAGAACCCCGGTGCGACGGAGGCGACGCCGATGCCGTACGGCGCGAGCGAGACCGCGAGTGACTGGCCCAGCGCGTGCACCGCCGCCTTCGTGGCGCCGTACGCGGGATGGTCCGGCTCGCCCCGAAACGCGCCGCGTGAACCGATGTTGACGATCCGGCCGCCCGTGCCGCGGTCGATCATGGACCGCGCGGCGCGATGGCTGAGCAGCGCCGTACCGAGCAGGTTCACCGACAGATGGCGCTGCCAGCTCGCCGCCCAGTCCTCGTACGAGGTGGTGGGGAGCGGATGACGCTCGTTCACCGCCGCGTTGTTCACGAGCACGTCGATGCCGCCCAGTGCCTCGTGCGCCGCGTCGGCGATCCGCGCCGCGCCCGCGGGGTCCGACAGGTCCCCGCCCAGCAGCGTGTGGCCCGTGCCGTCGAGGGAGTCCAGGGTGTGGCGCGCGTCCTCCTCACGGGTGCCGTAATGGACGGCGACGCGGTCTCCGTTGGCGGCGAAGGCGCGGGAGACGGCGCGGCCGAGCCCTCGTGAGGCACCGGTGACCAGGACCCGGCGGCCGGTCTGCGGGAAGTTCATGAAGCGGCCCTTCGGAGAGGGGACTTGGGAGGCTTGTCGCGGGACGGCTCGATCGGCGTCAGACCTCGACGCCGTTGTACGCCCGTACCGCCGACGTGCCGATCCGGCCGTACCAGCCCGAGGCGTCGGCCGCGAGCCCATCGATGATGTCAGGCAGCGACCACGCGCGCAGCGGTGCCCCGTCGGCGAGGCGCAGCGCGGTGCAGGTGTCGCCCGACGCCGCGTAGACCGTCTTGCCCGCGACCACGGGCGGTACTTTCGCGATCCCGGTCAGCCGTCGTGTCCAACGGGGCTCGCCGGACCTGAGATCGACGGCCTCCAGAGTGTCCGCCTTCGACCAGTGCAGCACCAGACCGCCCGCCGAGACCGGACCGCGCAGTCCGCCCGTCTGCCGTGGCCAGCTCGTCTCGATGCCGAGCGTAGGGCGTGACCGAGGCCAGCGCGGCTTCCCGTCGGCCGGATCGAAGCCGTGCAGCTCGCCCGCCGTTGCCAGCAGAGCGGTGGAGCCCGCCGCACCGATGGCCGTGGCGCCCGGGGTCACGGCGTAGGTGCGTGCGGCGACGGCGACGCGCTCTCCGCCACGGGCGCGGATGATGTGCAGCCTGCCCTCCGTGGTGAGTACGGCGAAGTTCCCCGCGTCCGGCAGCGCGGTGGCGGCGAGGGACTGGCCGGAGTCGGCCTTCAACCCCTCGTACGTCCAGATCGTCCGGGCCGACGCGGCGTCGACACCGTCCACCCGCCACCCCACAATGGTGGCCAGCAGCAGGGTGCGGCCCAGTACCGCCGGTGGCTGCGTGCGGCCGAGTTCGCGCTCCCAGCGCTTCGCCCCGGTGCCCAGATCGACGGCCATCAGCTCCTTCTCGTCCTCCTGGTGCTCGTACGACGAGATCGCCGCACCGTCGGCGACGGTGACCCAGACCGGTGGCAGCCTCTGAATCGGGTCGGCCTCGGCGCGCTTCTTTCCCGAGCCGACGGCGACGACGGGCAGCCCGATGTCGGGCGCGACCAGAACCCCGTCCGCCACGCCCCACACACTCGGCGCGCTCGCCGTGGCTTCCAGTTCCCAGCGGTCGGCACCGTCCGATGCCGCGCAGGCGCGGACGTAACCGTTGGTACCGCTGAGTCGCCCGTGCAGCAGCAGGGTGCCGCCGGAGAGCAGCAGGGCGTCGATGACGTCCTGTTCGGCGGTGAGACTCCAGCGGAGCGCGCCCGGCGTCGCCGAGCCCTTCTTGTGGGTGAGCTGGGCGCCGTCGCCGGTGGTGAGGCCGCCGGAGGGGGAGTTTCCCCAGCCGCGTACGACGGAGACGCCGAGCAGTCCGGTGAGGGAGGTGGCGCCGGCCACCAGCACTCCCCGGCGGGCCAGTTGGTGGCGCCTGGCGCGCTTCGCGCGCTGGAAGGCGAGCTCGGGACCGGGGGCGCGCTCGCGGTCGGGACGAGGCGCCGGGGGACGGGGATTCGTGACCTGTCTCGTGGGAGCCACCGCCGTCCGCTCGCGCGGCGGGGCCTCGTCGTCCTTGACCGTGTCGTCACCCTGTACGAGGCTCCGCAGCGGCTCCTCGCGCCACCACAGCGGCGCCTCCGGATCGGCCGTCCGCTCCAGCACCTCGCCGACCGAAGGCCGGTGCGCCGGGCCCTTGTTGAGACAGTCGGCGACCAGCCCCCGCAGCTCCGGGGGCACCTCGTCCAGGTCGGGCTCCTCGTGCACGGCCCGGTAGAGCAGGATCGCCACCGTTCCGTCCCCGAAGGGATTGCGGCCGGTGGCAGCGAAGGCGAGGACCGCGCCCAGTGCGAAGACGTCGGCCGACGCAGTCACCGGGGAGTCGCCCGTGATCTGCTCGGGCGCGATGAATCCGGGCGTCCCGATGATGTCCCCGGTCTCGGTCATCCCGTGGTCCCCGAGCGCACGCGCGATCCCGAAGTCGATGACGCGCGGCCCCTCGGCGGTGACCAGGACGTTGGACGGCTTCAGGTCACGGTGCACGAGTCCCGCGCCGTGAATGCTCGTCAGCGCCTCGGCGAGCGCCGCGCCCAGCGACCGTACGACCGTCACGCCCAGCGGCCCGCCGGCGGCCACCGCCCGCCGCAGCGTGACGCCAGGCAGGTAGGCGGTGGCCAGCCACGGCACTTCGTACGTGGGATCGGCGTCGAGCACCGCCGCCGTGTGCGCTCCCGTCACGGCGCGGGCGGCGGCGGCCTCGCGCCGGAACCGCTCGCGGAAGTGCGGTTCGGCCGCGAGGTGCGCGTGCACGGTCTTCACCGCGACCAGCCGGCCACCGGTCGTACGGCCCAGATAGACCCGGCCCATGCCACCGGCCCCGAGCCGGCCGAGCAGCCGTACGGAGCCGAGGGTGGTGGGGTCGCCGGGCAGGAGGGGATCGGTCATGTCAACTCCGGTACGGCGAAGGTGGACAGGGTGCCCGACGCCGACACGACATGTACGAGCCCGGCATCCGCACCCGCCTCCGCACCGGCACCGCCCTCAACCGCACCTTTGTCGCTCCCCGCGCCCGGCCGGACGATCACCGTACGCACCTCGCCCGTCTCCGCCGCCCAGACGAGCGCGCCCGTCGCCGCGTTCCGCGCGTGCACCCCCCACCCGGGGACCTCGCCGATCGCCTCGTCGCCCCCGGGTTCCGTCCCCAGTCCGTAGACGAGCCCGCCGGCCACCGTCAGCGAACCGTCCTCCGGCCGGCCGACGTCCGTCGAACTCCAGCGCGTACGGCCGCTGTCCGCGTCGAGTGCCTTCACGGTGCGGTGATCGGCGATGTGCACGAGCCCGGCGGCGGCCGTGGGGGTGATGGTGGCGTCGGTGTCCTCCTCGGCCTGGTCGATGGACCACAGCGTGCGCCGGGTCGCGAGGTCGACGGCCTTCAACTGCCCGGCCCGCGCGTAGTAGTGGACGCCGCGGGCGCCGAGGTGTGACTCCGGATAGCGCGCGCCGCCCGGTATCTCACGGTCGAGTGTGCCGTCGGCGGCGCGCAGCACCGTCAGCGGTTCGTCCGTCTCCTTCTCGTCGGCGGTGAAAGGGCTCGCGGCGGCCACACCGATCCGGCCGTCCCTCTCGTAGAGCCCCGCCACCTCCGCCGGCACGCCCTCGTGGAACCAGAGGGGTGCTCCGGTGCCGGGGTCGTAACCGTAGGCGCGCCAGGGGCGTTTCTGGGCGGCGCGCTGCTCCCACAGTGTCGTGTAGGGGCTGTAGGTGACGACACAGAGGATGTCCGCGGAGACCGAGAGCGCGGAGAGTTCGCCGTCGACCGAGACGACGGGGTCGGACGTGGCGGAACCGCTGGGATTCGGCGGGCGATGAGGGTTGCGCACCATGGGGTTGGCGGACCACTTCAAGGCGCCGGTCGCCGCGTTCAGGGCCGTGATCTCGGCCATGACGATGCCCGAGGAGCGCGCCAGGTGGACGACTTCGTCGCCGGGCGCGACGTCGGCGATGTCCTCGGCCGGGTAGCTCCAGGCGACGGCTCCGGTTCGTGCGTCGACGCGGGTCAGCGCGGAGTCGGACACCAGATAGAGGGCTTCGCCGTGCCGCAGCGGGGTGGCGTCGCCGATGTCGCGGGTCCACAGGGCGCGGCCGAGTGTGTAGGGACCGGGTGAACCGGAGCCGGACTCCGCCCCGTCGCCGTTCCCTGCGTCGCCGCCGGTGAGTTCGGTGAGCCAGGCGACCGCGCCGATCGCCGCGCCGCCCGCGATGGCCGCTCCGCCCCAGCGCAGAAACCGCCTTCGTGACGCGCCCCGGCCCCCGCTCACGACCGTGTCGGCGCCCGCGCCCGGCGCGAGCGTCGCCCCGGAGGACGGGCCGTGGACGGTCGCGGCCGGTGCCGGGGGTGCGTCCGCGGGAGCGTCCCGCGGCTCATCCCGCGGTTCGTCCCCCGTCTCGGCCGCCGCTTCAACTTCCCCTTCCGCCTCCACCGCCGCCCCCGGCGCCTTCGCGACCAGCGCGGCCACTTCCTCCTCGCGGCGCCGGATCAGACCGGACACCGCCTCCCGCTCCCACCACGGATCGCCGTCGGCCCACGCCGCGCACGCGCTCAACACCTCGGCCACCGTGGGCCGGTCGCCCGGCTCCTGGCTCAGACAGCGCCCGAGCAACTCCCGCCACCCCGCCGCGCCGTCCCCGCCCGCCTCGGCCACCCCGTCGAGATCCGCGGGGCCGTGCATCGTCCGGTACAGCACCTGGTGCACCGGGCCGGTGCCGAACGGCGGACGGCCGGCCGCCGCGTACGCGAGGAGCGCCCCGAGCGCGAACACGTCGACGGCCGGGCCGGGTTCACCCGTCCCCGTGAGCAGTTCGGGCGCGATGAAGCCGGGCGAGCCGACGACCTCACCACTGCCGGTCAGGCTCTCGTCGGCGGCGGTCCGCGCGATCCCGAAGTCGATGACCATCGGGCCGTCGCGCGTCACGACGATGTTCGACGGTTTGAGATCACGGTGGATAAGTCCCACGGCGTGCACGGCGGCGATGGCCTCGGCCAGCGCGGCCCCGAGCGCGGCGAGTTCGCCGGAAGCGAGCGGGCCGAGGGCCGAGACGGCGCCGGTGAGAGTGGGCCCGGTGCAGAACTCGGTGGCCAGCCAGGGGCGTACGGCCTCCGGATCGGCGGCGAGCACGGCGGCCGTGAACGGCCCCGCCACCGAGCGCGCCGCAGCCGCCTCGCGCCGGAACCGCTCCCGGAACAGCGGGTCCGCCGCCAGGTGCTCGTGCACCGTTTTGACCGCCACCAGCCGCCCGGACGCCGCCCTGCCGAGATGGACCTGGCCCATGCCGCCCTCACCGAGCAGGGCGACCAGCCGATAGCCCCCTAGTTCCTCCACCGTGGCTCCCCCTCCGCCCTCCGCCGCGTACACGGCCGATCACTGCGACGCGTAATGAGCATCCCAAGGTTCCGGCGTCCGTGGCGATACGGGTAAAACCCGTGGCACGTCATCGGCCGCTCTCCTAAAGTCATATCTGTCCAGGTGCGAAGGCGGGACCTACTTCCACTGTTAATGGGGCGGTCGCAGGTTCGAGTCCTGCCATCGGCGCACAAGCCGGTGTAGCTCAGTCGGCAGAGCACCTTGTCGGTTCCGCCGGCCTTGATCTCTGGACTTTTCATCGAATTCGGGGGAATTCCCATGGCGCGCTTCAACACCCGTCTTTCCGCGCCCCGCGGTAGGTCGCCCGTGCGCTCGACCGGCGGTAATACCCTCACCCACCAGGGCGGCACCGGACATTCGCGCGACGCCAGGTCCGAGCTGTTCCTGCTGGCCGTCGCCAACTTCGTTTCCCAGCGGACTTTCTACGAGTCCGGGGACGACCGGGACAACCGCTTCGCCGACCTCGTAGGTGAACTCGCCGTCGACGACCCGCGGTGGACGGCCGGTCTGCTGAGCTGGCTGCGCCGTGACGGCAACATGCGGACCGCCGCCATTGTCGGCGCCGCCGAATACGTGAAGGCGCGTCTCGACCTTGACGTCAGCACCGGACCTTCGAACCGTCAGGTCATCGATTCCGTACTGCTGCGCGCCGACGAGCCCGGCGAAATGCTCGGTTACTGGACGTCCCGTTACGGACGCCGGATCCCCAAGCCCGTCAAGCGTGGCACGGCGGACGCGGTGAAGCGGCTCTACAGCGGAAAGTCGCTGTTGAAGTACGACACCGCGTCCAAGGGTTATCGGTTCGGGGACATTCTCAATCTCGTGCACGCCTCGCCCGACCCGGCGAAGGCATGGCAGGGCGAGTTGTTCCGTTATGCCCTCGACCGCCGGCGCCACCCCGACACCGCGGTTCCGCCCCCGTCGAACCGCACTCTCATCGCGCACCGCGAGCTGATGGCGCTGCCCGTCGCGGGCAGGCGCGCGGTGATCACGGCTCCTGGCGCCGCCGAGCGGCTGGCGGAGGCGGGCATGACATGGGAGATGCTGGCGGGCTGGCTCCAGGGTCCGATGGACGCGGCGGCGTGGGAGGCCGTCATCCCGTCCATGGGGCCGATGGCGCTGCTGCGTAATCTGCGGAACTTCGACGAGGCCGGGGTGAGCGACGAGGTCGCGGCGAAGGTCGCCGCCGAGCTGTCGGACCCGGCGGTGGTCGCCCGTTCGCGGCAGTTCCCGTTCCGCTATCTCGCCGCCTACCAGCACGCGCCGTCGCTGCGCTGGTCCTACCCGCTGGAGCGGGCGCTCGGCCACTCGCTGGCCAATGTGCCCGCGCTGCCGGGGCGGACGCTGATCCTGGTCGACCGCTCGGGTTCGATGTGGTCGCGGCTGTCGGACCGCTCGGAGCTCAACCGGGCGGACGCGGCGGCGATCTTCGGTACGGCGGTGGCGATGCGGGCCGCCGACGCCGATCTGGTCGAGTTCGGTTCGACGAGCGCCAAGGTGAAGTACCGGGAGGGCGAGTCGGTGCTGAAGGTCCTGGCGCGCTTCGGCGATCTGGGTGGCACTGACACGTCGCGGGCGGTCCGGGCGCACTACCGGGGCCATGACCGGGTGCTGATCGTCACGGACGAGCAGGCGGCGTACAGCCACTACGGCGACCCGGCCGAGCAGGTCCCGGAGCGTGTTCCCGTCTACACCTGGAATCTGGCGGGATACCGGGCCGGACACGGTCCGTCGGGTGGCCGGAACCGGCACACGTTCGGCGGTCTGTCCGACGCCGCGTTCCGTATGGTTCCGCTGCTGGAGGCGGGTCGGGACGCCGACTGGCCGTGGGCGGCCTGACCGCCGGAACGGGGGCCGGGGAGGGCCGTGGGGTCACTGGGGAACGAGTGATCCTGCGGCCCGTGGGTTGTCGGGCATGGCGCGTCGGGTGCCGTTGGGCGCATACTCCAGCTAATGACAAAGTCAGCCGGTTCCCGGCGCCACCTGCCGTCCAGTCCCTTCAACCGCCAAGGCCCGGCCTCACCTCCGCCCGAGCACTTCGACGTGGGAGACCGTGTCTCCCATGACCAGTTCGGGTTGGGCAGAGTCATCGGAGTCGAGGGCGAGAACGCCGTGCTCATCGACTTCTCGGGCCGCCAGGGTCGGATCCTGAGCCCCTTCTCCAAATTGACCAAGCTCTGAAGACCCAGGCCTACGGGCCGCCGCGATCCCCGTGACCGCGGCGGCCCGTAGAGGCATGTCGCCGGCGATGGTCAGAGGGACTTGGCCGCGGGCTTGACCATGCCGCGGACCGTACGGGACTTCACGAACTCGCCGACGGCGGTCATCTCCCACTCACCCGAGTACTGCTTGATCAGCTTCGCCATGATCACGCCGGTCTGCGGCTCGGCGCCCGTCAGGTCGAAGCGGACGAGCTCCTCGCCGGTCCGGGCGTCCAGCAGCCGGCAGTAGGCCTTCGCGACCTCGTTGAACTTCTGGCCGGTGAACGAGTTGACCGTGAAGACCAGGCCCGTGGCCTCGGCCGGCAGCCGGCCGAGGTCGACCACGATCGTCTCGTCGTCCCCGGCGCCCTCACCGGTGAGGTTGTCGCCGGAGTGCTTGACCGAGCCGCCCAGGATGGACAGCTTGCCGAAGTAGCAGCTGTCCAGGTGGTTGCGGTTGGGGCCGTAGGCGATCACGGAGGCGTCGAGGTCGATGTCCTTGCCGCGGAAGGCGGGCTCCCAGCCGAGGCCCATCTTGACCTGGGTCAGCAGCGGGGCGCCGCCCTTGACGAGCGACACCGTCTGGTTCTTCTGGAGGCTGACGCGGCCCTTGTCCAGATTGATCTTCCCGGCGCCCTGCGGGGGGCCCGGGGGAGCGGACGGCGGGACGGGCGCCGAGGGAGTGACGGGGGCCGCGATCCGGGGGTCGGGCGCCGTGGGGGTCGGAGCCGGCGGCGGGACGGGCGCGGCGGGCGGCACCGGGGCCATGGGGGTCACCGGCGCCTGTGGTGCCTGTGGGGCCTGCGGGGTGGCCGCGGCGGGCGTCGTGGGCTCCTCCACGGAGACGCCGAAGTCGGTGGCGATGCCCGACAGCCCGTTCGCATACCCCTGGCCGACCGCGCGGACCTTCCAGGCGCCGTTGCGCAGATAGACCTCCACGACGACCAGAGCGGTCTCCGTACCCAGATTCGGCGGGGTGAAGGTGGCGAGCGCGCTGCCGTCGTCGGCGTTGCGGATGGTCGCTGTGGGCTCGATGCCCTGGAAGCTCTGTCCCGCCGCGTCGGGGCTGGCCGTGACGACGATCTTCTCGATTCCGGCGGGGACGTTGGCGGTGTCCACCACGATCGCGTCCGGGGCCGTACCGCCGCCGGACCGGTAGGTCACACCCGGGCCCGTCGGCTGGTTGTAGAAGATGAAGTCGTCGTCGGAGCGCACCTTGCCGTCGGCGGTGAGCAGCAGGCCCGAAACGTCGAGCCGCACCGGTGCGGCGACGTCCACCGCCACGCGGGTGGCGGAGAGAGGGATGTTCGAGCCGGGGGTCATAGCTGTCATGCCAGGCGTAACGAACGACTCCTCTTTGCCGTTCCCTTACCCTCGTGCCCCTCGCCCGTACGGGTCAGTAGGGCCACTGGGGCGGGTGGGTGCAGAAGTGGCCGCCCAGATGGGCGTGGTCGGGATTGCCGGGGTCCAGCTCGCCCTGTTCGTCGACGAGTTTGTCCGCGTACTGCTCCGAGTCGTCCTGGGGCTCGTACCCGAGCGCCCGCGCCGTCGAAAGGTCCCACCACAGGCGGGTGTTGGCGGACGAGCCGTAGACGACGGTGTGCCGCACGTCCTCGGCGGTGAGCGCGGCGTGGAAGAGCCGCGCGCCGTCGCCGGGGCTCATCCAGACCGACAGCATCCGTACAGAGGTCGGCTCCATGAAGCAGGACCCGATCCGTACGGAGACGGTCTCCAGCCCGTGCTTGTCCCAGTAGAACTGCGCCAGATCCTCGCCGAAGCACTTGGAGATGCCGTAGAAGGTGTCCGGGCGGCGCGGGGTCTCGATCGGGATCAGCGCGTCCGAGTCGAGCGGGTAGGAGCCCTGCGGCCGTGGCGTGAACCCGACGGCGTGGTTGCTTGAGGCGAAGACCACCCGCGCGGTGCCCTCCTCACGCGCCGCCTCGTACAGGTTGTACGTCCCCTCGATGTTGGCCCGCAGGATCTTGTCGAACGACGCCTCCAGCGAGATGCCTGCGAGATGGATGATCGCGTCGACACCCCGGACCGCCTCACGGAGCGCGTGCTTGTCGCCGAGGTCGGCCGTGATCGCGTCGGGCTCACCCTCTATGGGAGTGGCGTCGAAGAGCCGGAGTTCGTACCCGTAGGCGGGCAGCAGGCCGCGCATCAGGGTGCCGAGGCCGCCCGCTGCGCCGGTGAGCAGGACGGTTCGCGGTTGGGGCATGGGCGTGAATCTCCTCGGACGTACGGGGGCGGACCCCGAGCTATCAGAATCGATCAGATGTATGGATGTGATTCATATATGTGGGCACGCTAAGGAGTGTCCGGAGTCAGGGTCAAGTGTCGCGCGGAGGTGGTCAATCCGCTCGTGGGTTGCGGTTTTCCGTCTTGACCGGCGCCACGGGGCTGGCCTAGCGTGGCGCTGTTCAGAAATATGGACGCCGATCAGAATTGTGCACGAGCGTGAGTGCTCGCCGCACGGCCCAGGGAGCGCCAGTGACCTCAGCCCCGCTCGCCGCCCGCCTCGACCGAGTCGCCGGACCGTTGTTCTTCCCCGTCACCGCGTACGGTCCGGACGGCGCCGTCGACCTCAACGCCTTCCGCGCGCACATCAGAAGGGGTGTCGACGCGGGATGCGCCGCGGTTTTCGCCTGCTGCGGCACGGGCGAGTTCCACGCGCTGACCCCGGAGGAGTTCGGGGAGTGCGTGCGCGTGGCCGTGGAGGAGACAGCGGGGGCGGTCCCCGTCGTGGCGGCCGCCGGTTACGGTACGTCAATCGCCCTGAGATACGCGGAGATCGCCGAGGCCGCGGGCGCCGACGGACTGCTCGCGATGCCGCCCTACCTGGTCATGGCCGACCAGGAGGGCCTGCTGCGCCACTACTCGGCGCTGGCCGCGGCCACCGGCCTGGAGACCATCGTCTACCAGCGCGACAACGCTGTCTTCACCCCCGAGACCGTCGTCGAACTCGCCAAGGTCGACGGCATCATCGGCCTCAAGGACGGCCATGGCGACCTCGACCTGATGCAGCGCATCCTCAGCGCCGTACGCACCGACCGGCCCGACACCGACTTCCTCTACTTCAACGGCCTGCCCACCGCCGAACTCACCGGACTCGCCTACCGCGGCATCGGCATCACCCTCTACTCCTCCGCCGCCTTCGCCTTCGCGCCCGAGATAGCCCTCGCCTTCCACCGCGCCCTCACCTCCGGCGACGACACAACCGTGAACAGCCTCATCGACGGCTTCTACCGGCCCCTGGTCGAACTGCGCTCCAAAGGACGCGGATACGCCGTCTCGCTCGTCAAGGCGGGCGTCAGACTGCGCGGTCACGACGTGGGCGAGGTACGCACCCCGCTGAGCGAACCGCGGCCCGCGCACATCAAGGAGCTCACCGAGATCATCGAACGCGGCTACGGGCTGCTCCGCGACGAGGAGCCGGGGGAGGGCGCGTGAGGGCCTCCGCCTTCCTCTACCCCTGGGACGTCGTGGGCGACCCCGACGCGCCCGCCCGCGTGCGGGACCTGGGCGTCCGGCAGGTCACCCTCGCGTCCGCCTACCACTCCACGCGCGCCCTGACCCCGCGCCACCCCCTGCACCGGGTCGTCACCGCCGAACACTCCGCCGTGCTCCACCCTCTCGACGAGGACCGCTGGGCGGACGCCGAACTGCGCCCGTACGCCGCCGGCGACTGGGCCCCCGGCGACGCCTTCGGCGAAGCCGCCGCGGCGCTCGCCGACGCCGGACTCGACGTGCACACCTGGGTCGTCCTCGCCCACAACTCCCGCCTGGGCGCCGAGAATCCGGACACCTCCGTCGTCAACGTCTACGGCGACCGCTACCCCTGGGCCCCGTGCATCGCCCGACCCGCCGTCCGTACGTATGTCGTCTCGCTGGCCGCCGAAGCCGCCGTACGGCCCGGTGCGAGGGGCGCCGAACTGGAATCCCTCGGCTGGTACGGGCTCGCGCATCTGCACGCCCACGACAAGATCGGCGGCGTCCCGCTCGGCGAGGCCGCGCAGTATCTGATGTCGCTCTGCTTCTGCACCGTCTGCCGCGCCGGACACCTGTCGCTGGGCCTGGACCCCGACGAGCTGAACACCGCCGTCAGGCGCGCCCTGGAGCCCGTCTGGGCCGGCGCGCAGGCTCCCGGCGGCCCCCAGGGTCTCGCCGGGATCGAGAAGCTCCTCGGCGCGGAGCTCACCGCCGCCACCCTCGACTGGCGTGTCAGCACGGCCCGTTCGCTCCAGGAGGCCACCGTCGCGGCCGTACGCGCCCACGGCGGCCCCGGCTTCCAGGTGCTGCTCCACGCCGACCCCCACAGCCACCGCACCGGGGCCAACGCCGGTGTGGACCCCGCGCACATCCTGGACACCGCCGACGGCGTCGTCCTGCCGTGCACCGGCGGCGCGGCGGAGGCGATGCTGCCACCGTTCGCCGCCCACCGCCGCGAATCCACCGTGCTGGCAGCCAACTTCACCGTTGTCGCGGGCATGGGCGGGAGCCCCGGCACCCTCGTCGACGACGCGGCGCACGCGCGTGCGCTCGGCGCGACCGAACTGCGGCTGTACCACGCGGGTCTGGCGTCGGACGCCGATCTCGCGGCCGTCACCGCCGCGCTCTCACGCCTCGGCTGAGCGGCCCCGGGGCAGTCCTCCGTAGAAGGCGAGGCCGCCCGCCGCCAGCAGCCCGATCACTCCGGTGACCGGCAGCAGCACCGTGATGTCGACGAACGCGATCAGTCCCGCGCCGAGCGCGAGGGACACCGCGTTCGGCACGTAGATCAGGGTATTGGCGGTGGCGGCGGTCCGCCCGAGCACGGCGTCCGGAGTCTCGCGCTGCACCGCCGTCAGCGCCACGATCAGCACGCACGGCAGGCCGATCCCCACGGCCACCGCGCTCGCCAGCACCACGGCGTCGTACGGCAGCGCCCGCAGCCCCACCGCGACCGCGAAGAGCGCGATGCCACCGGCCGCGAACGCCCGCTCCGGCATCCTGCGCATCAGCGGACCCGCCAGCAGCCCCACGGCGACCGAGCCGACGCCCTGGAGCGCGTAGAGCAGACCTACGTACGTAGGCGCGTGCCCGAGGCCCTTGTCGACCACCGCGTAGATCGCCGCGCCGTTGAGCCCCGCGAGCAGCATCGTCACCGATCCCGCCAGGACCAGGGGGCGCAGAACCGGTGAGTTCCGCAGCACCCGCGCGCCCTGCGCCGTACGGGAGAGCCAACTCCCGGAGCGGTCCGGCACCGGCTTCTCCTCCCGGACCCGCATCAGTGCGAAGAGCCCCGCCGACAGCGCGAACGTCGCGGCGTCGAGCAGGGCGACCGTCCCGCCGCCGTACGCCGCGAACAGCCCGGCGCCCGCGAGCGGCGCGAGGAGCTTCATGCCCTCGTTCGCCGTCATCCGCAGCCCGTTGAAGTCACCGAGCAGCCGCTTGTCGATCGCCGTCGCGACCAGGGCGGCCTCGGCGGCGTCCTGCACCACACCGCTGACGCCGTAGACGAGCAGCACGGCGAACAGGATCCAGATCCGGCCGGCCGATTCGACCACGAGGAGCAGGGGCAGCAGCGCGGCCATCGCGAGATTGCAGAACACCAGCAGCGGTCTGCGCCGCCACCGGTCGGCGACCGCGCCCAGCAGGGGCCCCACCAGCGTCGGCGCCCACATCGCGAAGACGGTCAGGGCCGCCAGACTGTCCGACCCGGTGAGGGACTTGACCCAGATCCCGCCGACCAGCCACATCGCCGACGTACCGAAGCCGGACACCACCACACCGGACAGATACAGCCCGGCGTTGCGGTCCCTGAGGACCGTGCCCATGGCCCACTTCTTCCCCGTCCCCATCGGCACATCCTGGCACGGGGCCGGGCCGCCGGCGGGGCCGCCGGGTCAGCGCAGCGCCGCCTCCATCATCCGCTTGGCGATCGGCGCCGCCAGCCCGTTGCCGCTGACCTCCGAGCGTGCCGCGCCCGAGTCCTCGACCAGGACGGCCACCGCCACCTCCTTGCCCGTCGACGCGTCCTTCGCGTACGAGGTGAACCAGGCGTACGGCGTCTGGCTGTTGTCCACACCGTGCTGGGCCGTGCCCGTCTTGCCGCCCACCTCGACGCCGTCGATACGGGCGTTGGTGCCCGTGCCCTCGTCGACCACCGTCACCATCGCGCTGCGCAACTGCTCGGCCGTCGACGACGAGACGATCCGGCGCGACGGCTCGTCCTCGTAAGAGGTGAGCGTGTCGCCGCCCGCGTCCACCACCTTGGAGACCATGTGCGGCGATTCGAGGACCCCGTCGTTCGCCAGGGCGGAGGAGACCATCGCCAACTGGAGCGGCGTGGCGGTGACCTCGAACTGGCCGATGCCCGTCAGCGCCGTCTGCGCGTCGTCCATGCCGGAGGGGTAGACGCTCGCGGCGGCCCGCACCGGCACGTCCTGCTCGGTGTCGTTGAAGCCCAGCTCGGACGCCGTCGCGCGCACCTTGTCCTCGCCGAGGTCGGCGGCCATCTTCGCGAAGACGTTGTTGCACGAGTACTGGAGCGCCGTGCGGATCGTCGCGTCCTCGCAGGGCGCCGACTTGTTCTCGTTCTCCAGGACCGTGCTGGTGCCGGGCAGCGTGAACGGGTCCGGGCTCTCGGTCCGGGTGTCCACGTCCCCGTACAGCCCGTCCTCCAGCGCCGCCGCGGCCACCACCAGCTTGAAGGTCGACCCCGGCGGCAGCGGCTGCCGCAGCGCCCGGTTGACCATCGGCTTGTTCGCGTCCGCGTTCAGCCGGCTCCACGCGTCGCCGTCGTTCGTGCCACTGATCGCCGACGGGTCGTACGACGGGGTGCTGACCATCCCGAGGATCTTCCCCGTCGCCGGGTCGATCGCGACGGCCGCGCCCTTCTTGTCGCCCAGCGCCTCGAAACCGGCCTTCTGCACCGCCGGGTCGATCGTCGTCAGCGCACTGCCCGGCGCGGTCTGCTTGCCGGTGAGCGCGTCCAGCGGATTCTTCAGCCGGGGGTCCGTGCCGTCCAGGACGTGCGAGTAGATGCCTTCGAGCTGCGTGGAGCGGTACGCCTGCGAGCTGTAGCCGGTGACCGCCGCGTAGAGCTCACCGTCCGTGTACGTGCGTTTGTACTTCAGGTCGTCGCCGCCCGACGTCCTGGCCGAGCCCGTGACGGGGGAGCCGGCCACGACGATGTCGCCCAGCGGCTGGGCGTACTGGTCGATGAGCGTGCGTCGGTTGCGTTCGTTGTCCGCGAGGGCCTTGCCCTGGTACGCCTGCACCCAGGTGGCCCGCACCAGCAGGGCGAGCACCATGAGCAGACAGACGACCGCGGTGCGCCTGATTGTCTTGTTCATCCCACACCTGAGGACGAACGGGACCGGGCCGCGCGTTCCGCCGTGAGCCTCTTCTCAGAAACTCTTCATACCGGGCGGGCCGGCCGGTGGGGCGGGGGTCACCCCGGGCTGATGAACCCCGACTCGTACGCCGCGATCACCGCCTGCGTACGGTCCCTCACCCCGGTCTTCGCGAGCACCGCAGCCACATGCGACTTCACCGTCGCCGGACCGACGCCGAGCCGCCCGGCGATCTCCGCGTTCGTCAGACCCGTGACCATCAGCCGCAGCACGTCCGCCTCGCGCTCCGTCAGCCTTCGCGCCCACGGCGCGGCGGGCTGTCGGCGCGCGTACTCCGCGGCCAGTCCCCGCAGCGCGGCCGGGAAGAGCAGCGAATCGCTGCGCGCCACCACCCGGACCGCCCGCACGAGGTCTTCGGCCGCCGCCCGCTTCAGCAGGAACCCGGAGGCGCCGGCGCGCAGCGCGTCGTACACGTAACTGTCGTTCTCGAAGGTCGTCACCACCACCACGCGCGGCCCCGGACCGGCGTCCGAGAGGATCCGCTCGGTCGCGCGGATGCCGTCGATCTCCGGCATCCGGACGTCCATCAGCACGACGTCCGGGCGGGCATCGCGCACCACCGAGACCGCCTCCGTGCCGGTCGACGCCTCGCCGACGACCGTCATGTCCGGCTCGGCCTCCAGGATGACGCGCAGCGCCGTACGGACCATCCGCTCGTCGTCGGCGAGCACCACCCGGATCCCGTTCACGGCGTGGTCCACCGGGAGCCGCCGTCGGTGGGCAGCGGGAGGGCGACTGTCAGCCGCCACAGCGGGCCGTCCCGCCCGGCCTCGGCGTGCCCGCCGAGCAGCGTGGCCCGTTCGGCGACGCCGCGCAGTCCGCGCCCGCCCCCGGGCCGTACGACCGGCGCGGGCGACGTGCCGGGCAGCGGATTCTCCATCGTCAGCTCCAACTTCTCGGTGCCCAGGGCGACATGGAGCATGACGGGCGCGGCCCCGCCGTGCCGTAAGGCGTTGCTCAGCCCTTCCTGGACGATGCGGTACGCCTCGCGCGACACCGGGCCTGGCACCGCCGCCACCTCGCCGTCGCCCGCGACGGTCAGGGTGACAGGCACACCGCAGCGGGCCAGCAGTCCCTCCAGGGCGTCGAGTGTGGGCCCCGGCGCGGCGCCCCCGTCCGCCTCCGGCTCGTCGCCCTGGCGCAACAGGCCCAGCACGGAGTCCAGTTCACCCACCGTGCGCCGGGTGGTCTCCTCGATCGCGGTCAGCGCCTCCCGTACGAACTCCCTGTCCTTCGGCGCGTCGCTGTCCAGGATCCGGCGCGCCGCGCCCGCCTGGAGGGTCACCGCGCTCAGCGTGTGGCCGACCGAGTCGTGCAACTCCCGGGCGAGCCTGTTGCGTTCGGCGAGATCCGCCGCGCGGCGTTCGGCGGCGGCCAGTCTGTCGGACGGCGTGGGCCCGAGCAGCACGGGCGCGAGGCGGGCCAGCAGCGTGCTCGCCGCCGCCGCGCACGCGGCCAGCGCGAGGAGCGAGAGGATGCCGGCGAGCGGCGCGAGAGCCATGGCCCAGCCGTGACTGAAGACACGGGGCATGCCCAGCCGGGAATCCCGCAGCGCCGACGACAGCGGCAGTGCCATCAGTGCCACCGCGAACGGCGGCAGCGCCAGCGACATCCCGCTGATGATCCCGCCGAGCCCGACATGCAGGGTGAACCAGCCTGTCGTACGCACCCTGGCGGCGCGCGAGCGGGCGGGACCGTCGGCCAGCGAGCCCTCCGGAATCCCGCACAGCGCTCGCGCCGCCGCCGCCGCCGACAGCGGCCGTACGAGAGGGAACAGCGCGCTCGCCGCCGCGATCGGCAGGGCGACCGCGTACGCGCCGAACTGGAGCGTGAGGGAGTTGGAGAACACCGTCCCGGTGCTGACGAGCGGGCCGACGATCACGGTGCCGAGCAGCCAGTACGGCATCAACAGCGCGCCGCCGAGGACCAGATGCGTCCAGCGCGGCCACGCCCGTCGGCCGACGAGGGGGCGCAGGAGCGCCGCGGCAGGACGCCGGACCGGCGTCTTCATGCCGCGCGGCGCCGCAGGACGGAGACGACAGTGCTGAGCAGCAGGAACCCGGCGACCATCGACACAGCGTAGGTCAGCACCATCGGCCCGGACGCCCCCCGGCCGGGATCCGTTGGCAGCGCCGTGACGAGGAGGAGGAACCCGCCCCAGCAGCCGAGCGTCCCCGACCCCACCCACGCGGCCGCCAGCGGGATGCGCGGAGAGAGCCCGCCGGCCGCGGGGAAGCGGAAGGCGAGCAGCACGGTGCCCACCACCGCGCTCACCGCGAACAGGCCGTTGACACCCTCCACCAGGTAGAAGTCGGCCGACCTGCCGTCGATCCGGTCGGCGCTCAGCCCGGTCGTCACCCCCGCCGCCCACAGCAGATGCGCGCCGGCGGGCAGCAGCGCCGACAGCGAACCGGCCGCCGCCGTCGCGCGTACGGCTGTCGTCGTCGTGACGTCCGAGAGAGCGCCCCGCCAGAGGTGGCCCCAGCGGCGCCGCGCGTACCGCACGAAGAGCGCGCCCAGGGTGAGTCCCTGGAGGATGAAGCCGGAGTAGACGACGCCGAAGACCCACGCGTCGAGGAACGGCTCCGAGTCCGAAGGCGCCGGGCGGGTGCCGTCGACCACGGAGGCGGCCAGCTGGAGCGGGTAGCCGGTCATGATCGGCGCGAGCAGCCCCGTGCCGACCCACATCGGCAGGGCGAGCAGCCAGGCGGGGACCCGCCGCCCCCACGGCTGCGTCAGCAGCAGCGCGAGGACCACCACGGTCGCGTCGAGGACGACGGACACCCCGTTGGCGACCGCCATCATGGCCCGGTTCTCCAGCAGCGTGCTGCCGTCGGGGATGCAGGTCCGGCCCCCGGCGATCCACACGAGTTTGAGCGCGATGTACGGGAGGCACGAGGCGACGGCGACGGCGGGCAGCGCGCGTACGCCACGGCCGGGCGGTGGCGGTGGCACGGGCGCGGGCGCGCTCGCGGTGAGGGCGGCGGCGGATGTCTCGGTCATGCCACCCACGCTTCCGGCCCGCGGCCCGCCGCACCTCCCCCGCCCCGACGATCCCCCTCCGCCGCGCGGGGGAGACCGGTCGCCCGGGAGGGGCGCGGTCAGAGCCTGCGGGTGGCCAGCGTCAGACGGTCGCGCGCGTCGAACAGCGCGTCCTTGATCATCTGCTCGTGCGCGGGCGTGAGCCGCGCCACCGGCACCGAGCAGCTGATCGCGTCGCGCGCGGGTGTCCGGTACGGGATCGCGATGCCGAAGCAGCGCAGCCCGAGGGTGTTCTCCTCACGGTCCACGGCGTACCCCTGCTCGCGGATCGTGTTCAGTTCCCCGATGAGCTTCTCGCGGTCGGTGATGGTGTGCTCGGTCAGCGACGACAACGTCTCCGGCAGCATCTTCCGTACCTGCTCGTCGGTGTGCGTCGCGAGCAGAGCCTTGCCGAGCGAGGTGGAGTGCGCGGGCAGCCGGCGGCCGACGCGTGTGAAGGGCCGCAGATAGTGCTGGGACTGGCGGGTGGCGAGATAGACGATGCTGGTGCCGTCGAGACGCGCCAGGTGGATCGTCTCCGTCGTGTCGTCGGAGAGCCGGTCCAGGGTGGGGCGGGCGGCGGCCACCACCTCGTCACCGTCGATGTACGACGTGCCGACGAGCAGGGCCCGTACGCCGATGCCGTACCGCGTGCCGGTCGCGTCGGTCTCCACCCAGCCCAGCTCGACGAGGGTCCGCAGCAGCATGTAGAGACTGGACTTCGGATAGCCGACCGCTTCCTGCACCGAGGCGAGGGAGTGCATCCCGGGACGCCCGGCGAAGTACTCCAGCAATTCCACCGTCCGCACCGCGGACTTGACTTGTGCTCCACCCGTTTCCGCTGCCGACATTGTCTCTCGCCCCTATCTTGACCACTCTTGACCACATAGAACGCACAGAAATAGAGTCCCCTTGGATTCATCATCAGGAACTCTGTTCAGAATACCGAACAGCGCCTTGGCGATGACAGCGGACGACACAGGAATTGGAAGGAAGCCGCGGTGGCAGCAGTACCAGTCTGGAGTGTCGACCCCCGAACCGGGAAGCCGCGTGAGCAGGTCGCGGTCGAGGCCACGGCCGAGGAGGTCGACCGCGCGGTGGGCCGCGCGCACGCCGCCCGGCCCGCGCTCGCCGACCGTACCGCGCGTGCGGCGCTTCTGCGCACGGCGGCGGATCTCCTCGATGAATCGGGGGCGTACGCCATCGAGGCGGCGGACGCCGAGACCGCGCTGGGACCGGTCCGGCTCACCGGCGAACTCGCCCGTACGACCGCCCAGTTGAGGGCTTTCGCGGACGTCGTGGACGAGGGCGCTTTCCTCGACGTACGCATCGACCACGCCGATGGCGACCGTACGCCGCCCTGGCCCGACCTGCGGCGCTGGAAGGTGCCGCTCGGCGTCGTCGCCGTCTACTCGGCCAGCAACTTCCCGTTCGCCTTCTCCGTCCCGGGCGGCGACACCGCGAGCGCGCTCGCCGCCGGCTGCCCCGTGGTCGTCAAGGCACACCCCGACCACCCCGCCACCTCCGAGATCTGCGCCGCCACCCTGCGCAGGGCCGCCGCGCAGGTCGGGCTGCCCGAGGACGTGGTGGTCCTGGTCCACGGCTTCCAGGCCGGTGTGGAGCTGGTGAAGCACCCGCTGGTGGCCGGGGCGGGCTTCACCGGTTCGGTACGCGGCGGACGCGCCCTCTTCGACGCGGCGGCGGCCCGGCCCACCCCGATCCCCTTCCACGGCGAACTCGGCTCGCTCAACCCCGTCGTGATCACCGAAGCCGCGGCGGCCGAGCGCCCCGAGCAGCTCGGCGCCGGTCTGGCCGGGTCGATGACGCTCGGCGAGGGCCAGTTCTGCACCAAGCCCGGCTTCGTCCTGGTCCCGGAGGGCGACGCGGGCGACAGTCTCCTCAAGTCGCTGACGACGGCCGTCAGCGAGACCGAGCCCGGCGTGATGCTCGACCACCGGATGCGGGACGCGTTCGTCGCGGGCGTACGCGAGCGGGCGGAGCTGCCCGACGTGGCGGCCCCCATCACCCCGGGCGCCGGCGGCGACCACACCGTCAGCGCGGGCTATCTGACCGTACCGGCGGGGCGCCTGGCCGCCGACGGGCCGCACGATCTGCTCCTGGAGGAGTGCTTCGGCCCGGTGACGGTCGTCGCCCGGTACGGCTCCGACGCCGAGATCGGCGCCGTCCTCGGCCGCCTGCCCGGCAACCTCACCGCCACGCTGCACCTCGCCGAAAGCGAGGCCGGGGACGCGGACTCCGGCGCGGCGCGGCTGCTCGCCGACCTGACGCCGCTCGCGGGCCGCGTCCTCGTCAACGGCTGGCCCACCGGCGTCGCCGTCGCCCCCGCGCAGCAGCACGGCGGCCCCTACCCGGCGTCCACCTCCACGTCGACCTCCGTCGGCGCCACCGCGATCGAGCGCTGGCTGCGGCCCGTCACCTACCAGTCCACGCCCGCCGCGCTGCTACCGCCGGAGCTGCGCGACGACAACCCGGCGGGTCTGCCCCGCCGGGTGGACGGCCGCGCGGAGCCGGCGACGGTCTCGTAGACCCGCGAAACGCGACCCCCGACCGCCCGGTAAATCGTTTGCCGGGCGGTCGGGGGTTTGCTGTACTCCCCGACGTCGGCCGCCCGGCCGGCCCGTCAGCCACTCAAGGAGCCGTCATGCGCGGAACGTCCGTGTCCATCCAGCGGAAGGGAACCCCTGCCTATTCAAAGGACATGACGCTCAGTGAGTACGCGTACGCTCAACCTCGGAATCCTGGCGCACGTCGACGCCGGTAAGACCAGCCTGACCGAGCGGCTGCTGCACGCCGCCGGAGTCATCGACGAGATCGGCCGGGTCGACGACGGGAACACCCAGACCGACTCCCTGGCACTCGAACGCCGGCGCGGCATCACCATCAAGTCCGCCGTCGTCTCGTTCGCCATCGACGACATCACCGTCAATCTCATCGACACCCCGGGACACCCGGACTTCATCGCCGAGGTGGAGCGGGTGCTCAGCGTGCTCGACGGCGCCGTTCTCGTCGTCTCCGCCGTCGAGGGAGTCCAGGCGCAGACGCGCGTGCTGATGCGGACACTGCGCCGGCTGCGCATCCCCACGCTTGTCTTCGTGAACAAGATCGACCGTGTCGGCGCCCGGCACGACGGCCTCCTGCGTGACCTGGCCGCGAAGCTGACGCCCGCGATCGTCCCCATGGGATCGGTATGCCGACTCGGCACGCGCGGGGCCGACTTCACCCCGTACGGCGCGACGGACCCGGCCTTCTCCCCGGCCGGCACGCTGGCCGAGCGACTGGCCGAACAGGACGACGCCTTCCTCGCGGCGTACGTCGAGGACCCGGCCCGCCTCACGTACGACACGCTCCGCCGTGAACTGGCCCACCGGACAGGGCAGGCGCTGATCCATCCCGTGTACTTCGGCTCGGCCATGTCCGGCGCGGGTGTGGACACGCTCACCGCCGCCATCAGGGAGCTGCTGCCCGCCACCGCGGGCGACGAGCGGGGTCCCGCCTCCGGCACGGTCTTCAAGGTCGAGCGCGGCTCGGCCGGCGAGAAGATCGCTTACGTACGGATGCTCGCCGGCACGCTGCGCGTACGCGACCGGCTGCCCGTCGGCGACGGCGACGAGGGCAGGGTCACCGCGATCAACGTCTTCGAGGACGGCTCGTCGGTGCGCCGCTCCTCCGTCGGCGCGGGCCGGATCGGCAAGCTCTGGGGGCTCGCCGACATCCGGATCGGCGACGTGATCGGCGACCCGTCCGCCGCCACCGCCGCACGCCGCCACTTCTCCCCGCCGACCCTGGCCACCGTCGTCGTCCCAGGCGAGCGGACCGACAAGGGCGCGCTGCACGCCGCGCTCACCCAACTGGCCGAGCAGGACCCGCTGATCAATCTGCGGCAGGACGAGATCCGGCAGGAGATCTCGGTCTCGCTCTACGGCGAGGTACAGAAAGAGGTCATCCAGGCGACACTCGCCGACGAGTACGGCGTGGACGTCACCTTCCGTGAGACCACGACGATCTGTGTGGAAAGGCTCGCCGGCACGGGAAGCGCGGCGGAGGTCATGGGAAAGGAACCCAATCCGTTCCTCGCGACCGTCGGACTGCGGGTGGAACCGGCGCCGCCCGGCAGCGGTGTGGATTTCCGGCTGGAGGTCGAACTCGGCTCCATGCCCTACGCGTTCATGAAAGCCATCGAGGACACCGTGCGGCTCACCCTGCGCGAAGGTCTGTACGGATGGGCGGTCCCCGACTGCCTCGTGGTGCTGACGCGCACCGGCTACGCGCCCCGGCAGAGCCACGCCCACGCCACGTTCGACAAGAGCATGTCGAGCACCGGCGGTGACTTCCGGCTGCTGACCCCACTGGTGCTGATGGCCGCGCTGAAGGACGCGGGCACGGTCGTGTGCGAACCCATGCACCACTTCCGGCTCGACGTACCGGCCGACACGTTCGGAGCGGTGCTGCCCGCCCTCGCCCGGCGGCGTGCGGTGCCCCACACGCCCTCGGTGCGCGGGACGTCGTACGTGGTGGAGGGCGAGATCCCGGCGGCCCAGGTGCACGCCCTCGAACAACTGCTGCCGACGCTCACCAGCGGCGAGGGCGTCCTGGAGGCGGCCTTCGACCATCACCAGCCGGTCCAGGGCCCGCCCCCGACCCGCTCCCGCACCGACCACGACCCGCTCAACCGCAAGGAGTACCTGCTCAGCGTGGTGCGGCGGGTCTCGGCGGGGGCGCAGTGAGGCGGCCGTTGCCGGGCGTCCCATTCCCGGCCGTCGTGGCGGGAATGGGGACGTGTGTCCGGCGGGTTGCGCTAGGAGCGGAGGGAGGCTCCGCACCGACCTGCCCTGGAGAGAAGCAGACACATGCGCGTGGAGATCTGGAGCGACATCGCCTGTCCCTGGTGCTACATCGGCAAGGCCCGGTTCGAGAAGGGACTCCAATCCTTCAAGCACCGGGCCGACGTCGAGGTGGTGCACCGTTCCTTCGAGCTCGACCCCGGGCACGCCAAGGACGAAGTCGCTCCCGTGGTCGACATGCTGGCCGCGAAGTTCGGCCGCTCCCGCGACGAAGCCCTCGCCATGGAGGAGCAGGTGGCCTCGCAGGCGCGCTCCGAAGGGCTCGGCTACCGCGTCGGCGACCGGGACCACGGCAACACGTTCGACATCCACCGGCTGCTCCATCTGGCCAAGGCGCGCGGCCGGCAGGACGAACTGCTGAGCGTCGTCTACCGGGTGAACTTCGCCGAGGAGCGCTCGGTCTACGACCTGGAGACGCTGGTCGATCTCGCCGTCGAGGCGGGCCTGGACGAGGCCGAGACGCGGGTACTCCTCGCGGACGAGGACGCGTTCGCCGACGAGGTACGGGCCGACGAACGGGAGGCGGCGGAACTCGGCGCGACCGGCGTGCCCTTCTTCGTACTCGACCGCCGTTACGGCGTCTCCGGGGGCCAGCCCGCCGAGGTCTTCACCCAGGCGCTGGAGCAGGCGTGGCAGGGACGCGCGATCACGCCCGTCGTAGCGAGCGGCGCGGCGAACGAATCGGCCCCCACCTGCGACGCGGAGGGCTCCTGCGAGATTCCGCAGGCCCACACCCATTCATAAGGATCCCTTGGGTGTTCCCCTTGGAAATGCGCAATTGACTGAGAGCGGCAAGGGTCCCAGGGTGAGGCCATGGACACTCTGGGAGGCACCGAGTTCACGCCCGCGGCGACGTATCTGAACACATCGAGCTGCGGTCTGCTGCCGCGCCGGGCGGTCGAAGCGGTACGGGCGCTGGCCGTCGACAACGGCACGGGGGCAGGGCACGGCGGGGGCAGTTTCGACTCGGTGGACGCGGCCCGCGCCTCGTTCGCGCGCCTCGTGGGCATTCCCGCCGGGCGCGTGGCCGTCGGCGGCTCGGTGGCGGTCCATGTCGGTCTGATCGCGGCCTCGGTGCGGCCGGGCAGTGAAGTCCTCATGGCCGAGGGCGAGTTCAGCTCCGTCGTCACCCCCTTCGCCGTACGCGGTGATCTCAAGCCGCGCTATGTACCGCTGGAGTCGCTGGCCGGCGAAGTACGGCCCGAGACCGCGCTGGTGGCCGTCTCGGCCGTCCAGTCCGGCGACGGCCGCATCGCCGATCTGCCGGCGGTACGGGCCGCCGCCGAGGCGCACGGCGCCCGTACGCTGCTCGACGCGACCCAGGCGGCGGGCTGGCTGCCCGTGGACGCGGGGGCGTACGACTACACGGTCGCCGGTGGCTACAAGTTCCTGGTGAGCCCGCGCGGCACCTCGTTCCTGACCGTCACCGAGGAGGCGCAGGAGAGCCTGGTGCCCATCCACGCGGGCTGGGTCTCGGGCGAGGACATCTGGGCCAGTACGTACGGCCCCGTCGAGCAACTGGCCCACTCCGCACGCCGGTTCGACGAGCCGACGGCCTTTCTCTCCTACCACGGCGCCGAACAGTCCCTGGCCCTGCTGGAGGAGATCGGCGTCGAGCGGATCCAGGCCCATGTCACCGCGCTCGCCGACCGCTTCCGGGCCGGCCTCCGCTCCCTCGGACACGAGCCGGTCGCCGCCCCTGGCTCCACCGTCGTGGCCGTACCCGGTCTCGGCGATCTGCACCCCCGGCTCCAGACGGCGGGCGTGACGGTCTCGGTCCGCGCGGGCAATCTGCGTGCCGCCTTCCACCTCTACAACTCCACGGCGGACGTGGACCGCGCGCTCGACGTCCTCGCGGGCTGAGCGACCACTCCGCCGGAGCCCGGCCGCGTGAGTGCGGGGCCGGTCGTGACGACCGGCCCCGCACCTCTTCCACGCGGGCGGACTCAGCGGACCGGCGTGAAGTCCCTGGAGCCGATGAACGACGGCCGCGGGGCGGGCGCCGCGAACGGCTCGACCGCCGCGTTCTCCACGCTGTTGAAGACGATGAAGACGTTGCTGCGCGGGAACGGGGTGATGTTGTCGCCCGACCCGTGCATGCAGTTGCAGTCGAACCAGGTCGCCGAACCGGCCTTGCCCGTGAAGAGCTTGATGCCGTGCTCCGACGCGAGATCGGTGAGCGCCTGGTCCGACGGCGTCCCCGCGTCCTGCATCTTCAGCGACTGCTTGTAGTTGTCCTTCGGCGTCCCGCCCGCGCAGCCCAGGAAGGTCTTGTGCGACCCGGGCATGATCATCAGGCCGCCGTTGGTGTCGAGGTTCTCGGTCAGGGCGATCGACACCGAGACGGTCCGCATGTTCGGCAGACCGTCCTCGGCGTGCCATGTCTCGAAGTCCGAGTGCCAGTAGAAGCCCGAGGCGCCGAAGCCCGGCTTCACGTTGATACGGGACTGGTGGACGTACACGTCCGAGCCGAGGATCTGCCGGGCCCGGCCCACCACACGCTCGTCGCGCACCAGACCGGCGAAGAGCTCACTGAGCTTGTGGACCTCGAACACCGACCGTACGTCCTTGGACTTGGGCTCGATGATCGAGCGCTCGTCGGACCGGACGGCCGGGTCGGTGACCAGCCGGTCGAGCTCGGCGCGGTAGAGCGCCACCTCGTCGGGGCCGATGAGCTGGTCGACGGTGAGGAACCCGTCCCGCTCCAGACCCTGGAGCTCACCGGCGGCGACCGGGCCGGGGGTGCCGGGCGGTGACCAGACGACGGGGTCCTGACGCGGGGTGGTCACCTCACCCACGCCACGGGTCGGGTACAGGTCGGTGCGTGCAGGGGCGGTGGTCATGGCAGTTCAGCCCTCCTCGGTCAGCAGCGGGTATACGCCGTTCTCGTCGTGGTCCTCCCGCCCTGTCACCGGCGGGTTGAAGACGCAGACACATCGGAAGTCGGTTTTCGGCCGGAGCGTGTGCTTCTCGTGGCCGTCGAGCAGATACATCGTGCCGGGGGAGATCCAGTGGGTCTCGCCCGTGTCGTCGTTGGTGAGTTCGGCCTCGCCCTCCACGCACAGCACCGCCTCGATGTGGTTCGCGTACCACATCGGTGTCTCGGTGCCCGCGTAGAGCACGGTCTCGTGCAGGGAGAAGCCGACCTTCTCCTTGGCGAGCACCAGGCGCTTGCTCTCCCAGGTGCCCGACGCCGATCTCACATGGCGGTCGGTGTTCTCGATGTCCTTCAGCGATCGAACGATCACGGTGGCTGGGACCCTTCTGTGCTGCGGCGTGTCCGTGATGCGGCGTGATGCGGCGTGCCGCGGTTCTGTGCCGCGTCGCGTTGTCTTGTCCGGGTGCCCGCCCTGGGGCCCGGATCACCCGGGCCCCAGGGGCGGACCTTTTCGGTCAGGCGGTCAGTCGGTCGGTCGGTCAGGCCGTCTCGCGTACGGCGCGGGCCAGCGTGCGCAGGCCCTCGTCCAGTTCCTCGGGCGTGACGGTCAGCGCCGGAAGCAGCTTCACGACCTCGCTCTCCGGGCCCGAGGTCTCCAGCAGGAGCCCCAGCTCGAAGGCGCGGCGGCAGATCGCGCCGGCCCGCGGCTTGTCCTCGAACTCCATGCCCCAGACGAGGCCACGGCCGCGGAAGCTCACACTGCCGGGCGCGCACTCCTCCACCAGGGCCAGCAGCGCGCGCTCGACCTGCTCGCCGCGCTCCAGGGTCTGCTTCTCCATCTGGCCGTCGGCCCAGTAGGTGTTGAGCGCGGCGGCGGCCGTCACGAAGGCCGGGTTGTTGCCGCGGAACGTGCCGTTGTGCTCACCGGGCTCCCAGATGTCCAGCTCCGGCTTGAAGAGCGTCAGCGCCATCGGCAGGCCGTAGCCGCTGATGGACTTCGACAGCGTGACGATGTCCGGGGTGATGCCGGCCTCCTCGAAGGAGAAGAACCCGCCGGTGCGTCCGCAGCCCATCTGGATGTCGTCGACGATGAGCAGCATGTCCTGGCGCTCGCACAGATCGGCGAGGGCGCGCAGCCACTCGGGGCGGGCGACGTTGATGCCGCCCTCGCCCTGCACCGTCTCGACGATGACGGCGGCGGGCTTGTTGAGCCCGGAGCCCTGGTCACCGAGCAGCCGCTCGAACCAGAGGAAGTCGGGGACCTGGCCGTCGAAGTAGTTGTCGAACGGCATCGGGGTGCCGTGGACCAGCGGGATGCCCGCTCCGGCCCGCTTGAACGCGTTGCCGGTGACGGCGAGAGAGCCCAGCGACATGCCGTGGAAGGCGTTGGTGAAGGACACGATCGACTCGCGGTTCTTCACCTTGCGGGCCAGCTTGAGCGCCGACTCGACGGCGTTGGTGCCCGTGGGGCCCGGGAACATCACCTTGTACGGCAGATCACGGGGCCCCAGCACCACGCTCCGGAACGACTCCAGGAAGGCGCGTTTGGCGGTGGTCGCCATGTCCAGGCCGTGGGTGATGCCGTCGCGCTCGATGTAGTCGATCAGCGCCCGTTTCAGTACGGGGTTGTTGTGCCCGTAGTTGAGCGAACCGGCGCCGGCGAAGAAGTCGAGGTAGCTGTGACCGTCCTCGTCGGTGAGACGGCTGCCCTGGGCGCGGTCGAACACGGCCGGCCAGCCGCGGCAGTAGCTCCGTACCTCGGATTCGAGGGTCTCGAAGATACTCAGGACGGGCGGGGTGATGGTCATAGCAGTCTCCTGAAGGGTGTGGGAGAGAGGAGTGCGGGAGTGGGGGGAGTGGCGCGGCTCAGGTCGTGAGCGGGCCGATCCGGTACAGCACCTCGGGCTGGTGTCCTCCGTCGGGGAAGAGCTCCCCGTCGAAGAGCACTTCGCGCTCCAGGGTCGCGCCATGACGCTCGGAGAAGGCGTGGAACATACGGTCCGACGCCGCGTTGTCGGGGGTGACCGTCGTCTCGACAGAGGTGATCCCCTGCTCGTCGGTGACCCGTCGGACGAGTGAGTCGAGAAGGGTGCCGGCGAGGCCCTTGCCCCGGTGGGCGCTGTCGACGGCCACCTGCCAGACGACCAGGGCCTCGGGGCGCTCGGGCCTGACGTAACCCGTCACGAAGGCGATGGGGGTCCCGTCGGCCGCCCCGTCGGCTCCCGAGGCGGTGTCGCGGGCCACGACCGAGGTCGCGGCGAAGTCACGACACCACAGCAGATAGCTGTACAAGGAGTTCAGGTCGAGCACCTCGGAATCGCGGGCGATGCGCCAGATCGCGGCCCCGTCCTCCACTCGTGGGGCGTCGATCCGGAAGGATCGCGTGAATTCGCTTCGGACACCTGCAAGGTCTGCTTGGGCGGCAGTCATGTCTATTGAATTTACCGAGCGGATTCGGAAAGCGCATCGTCGGCAGGGGTTGGGCGGGGACCTGATCTGTGTTATCACGCGGGCGCGTGCGCCAAGGAGACGGGGAGGTAGTACGTGACGGTTTGACCAGGAGATACCGGGCAAGGCGGGCGCGCTTGTGTACTCGGTCACATGTGCGTAACGCTCTCGATCCCTGTCGGAATTACATCGTCGCCGTTGTTGAAACCTTGGCGTTTAGGATCAGAAAAAGCGGGCAGACGAATACGGGAAGCTGCTTGGAGAAGAATACATTCCCGTATTCTCGAATTAATGCGTCCGTTGTTTTCAGGATGCGATGCCGGACCACTTGTCGGATACTGCCTTCTCGGCCGCCGCGGGATTCACATCGGCGCCCGCCGCCGCGAGCGCGGCGCCCAGTGCGGCGAGCGAGGACCGGACCGCGCCGGGGGTGGCGTCGGAGCCGTAGTGGTTGACCCGGATCATCTCCTTGGCCAGCGCCCCGCCCCCGGCGATCAGGGGCAGCGAGGGGTCGGCGGCCAGGGCAGCGGCGACCAGTGCTGAGGCGTCGGTTCCCGGCGGGGTGCGCAGCGTGGTGGCGACAGGGGCGGCGTCCCGCGCGGAGTACACGTACGGCTCAATCCCACCGCCGAGTGCGAGGGCCCCCGCGCGGGTGGCCGAGGCCGCCGAGGCGTGTGCCGCCATCCGGGTGGCGAGCCCCTCCGCCTCGATGCGCTCCAGACAGGCGTCCAGGGCCAGCATCTCCAGCTGGGCGGGGGCATGCGGCAGAGCCACGCGGCCGGTGTCGATCCAGCGCTCCTTCCAGTCGAGGAGCGAGAGGTACGAGCGGCGGGGCGCCCCCGGGTTCGCCGCCAGCCGCTCCCAGGCGCGGGTGCTCACCGACACGGCGGAGACACCGGCGGGGCCGCCCATGGCCTTCTGCGCGCCGATCACGCACAGGTCGACGCCCCAGGCGTCGGGCAGTAGCGGCTCGGCGGCCACGGACGCGACGGCGTCCAGCATGAACAGCGCCCCGTGAGCGCGGACGGCCTCGCCGATCTCCGCCACGGGGTTGGTGTTGCCGGTGGCCGCCTCCGCGTGCACCAGCGACACGAAGTCGATCTCCGGGTGCTCCGCGAGGGCCCGCTCGACCTGCTCGGCCGTGGCCGCCGCGTGGAAGGGCACCTCCAGATCCACGACCTTGGCGCCGCAGTCGCGGAGCCAGTCGCCGAAGGTCTGGCCGTACGGGCCGGTGACGACGTTCAGCGCGGTCGAACCGGCGCGGGCACCGCCGCGGACGCAGCCTTCCAAAGGAAGCAGCGCCTCACCCTGCATGATCACCACGTCCTGCTCGGTGTCGAGCAGGGCTGCGACCCGTCGCTCGACGGCCGCGAAACGGGCGGGGGTGAGGGGAGGCAGGTCCAGCAGGGGATGGGTCACGGCGGCGGGCTCTCTTCGGGTCGGGCTGGTGGGGCGGAGTGGGGCGGGGCGGGACGGTCGAGCCGGGCGTCGCTCGAACGGTGTTCGGACACGCCCTCGTCGAGGGTACTCAGCGCCTCGTAAAGTTCGGCCCATGAGTGATCGCGCGGTGCTGCATGTGAAGGGCCGGGTGCTCGTCGGACCCGACGAGGTCAGGGACGAGCTGTGGGTCGTGGACGGGCGGACCACCTATGAGCGTCCGTCCGGCGCGCGCGACATCCGTACGGTCGCGGGCTGGGCCGTGCCGGGCCTGGTCGACGCCCACTGCCATGTGGGTCTGGACACCCACGGTCCGGTGGACGAGGCGACGAGCGAGAAGCAGGCGCTCGCCGACCGGGACGCGGGCACGCTGCTGCTGCGCGACGCGGGGTCGCCGTCCGACACCCGCTGGATGGACGCCCGGGACGATCTGCCGAAGATCATCAGGGCAGGCCGGCACATCGCGCGCACCCGCCGCTACATCCGTAACTTCGCCCACGAGATCGAGCCGGGCGATCTCGTCGCCTTCGTCGCCCAGGAGGCCGGGCGCGGCGACGGCTGGGTCAAGCTCGTCGGGGACTGGATCGACCGTGAGGCCGGGGACCTGACCGCGTGCTGGCCGCGCGGCGAGGTCGAGGCGGCGATCGCCGAGGCGCACCGGCTCGGCGCCCGCGTGACGGCCCACTGCTTCGCGGAGGTCGCGCTGCGCGATCTCGTCGAGGCCGGGATCGACTGCGTCGAGCACGCCACTGGGCTCACCGACGACTTGATCCCGCTCTTCGCGGGGCGCGGCGTCGCGATCGTCCCGACGCTGGTCAACATCGCCACGTTCCCGGATCTGGCGGCCGGCGCGGAGACCAAGTTCCCGGGCTGGTCGGCCCATATGCGGCGGCTGCACGAACGCCGTTACGACACGGTGCGCAACGCGTACGACGCGGGCATCCCGGTCTTCGTCGGCACGGACGCGGGCGGCTCCCTGGCGCACGGTCTGGTGGCCGACGAGGTCGCGGAGTTGGTGAAGGCCGGTATTCCGCCGGTGGAGGCGCTGTCGGCGACCGCGTGGGGAGCGAGGGCCTGGCTGGGGCGTCCGGGCCTTGAGGAGGGCGCTCCGGCCGATCTGGTGGTGCTCGACGGGGACCCGCGGGTCGATGTGCGGATGCTGGCGGCGCCGCGGCGGATCGTGCTCAACGGGCGGGTCGTGGGCTGACGTTCGGCGCGGGGGCCCCTTCGGCGAGGCCCCCGGTGAGTTCCGGGGTGAGCTCTTGGGTGAGCTCGCCGTACGCCCGCCGGAACGGCCGGGTGCGCGACCGTACGCCCCCCGGTGCGGGTGGCCGGAAGGAACGCCCGTACCCACAGAATTCGAACGTGGACACAGAAACCCCCCTTTGGAGTGAACTCACCCCAGGTGTCCGCCAGTTCACTCTCGGTGCGCGAGGATTCCCGTGTCTCGGTCGCCGCCGCCCATGTGTCCCCATGCAGGCCGGTCGGCGACGCCAAATCTCAGTGGGGGTTCCACCATTTTGAACAGCAATGTCTTCCGCATGCCCGCACGCCGTTCCGCCGCGCTGGCGGCGGCCGTGGCCCTGGTCGCGGGGCCCGCCGTGCTCGCCGCCCCGGCGCAGGCCACGGGAGGAACGGGAGCGACCTCAGGAAAGGGCAAGGCGGGCGCGGTCGTTCTGCGGACCGCCCTCGACGTGTCCCTGCTCAACAAGACCGTCGAAGTGCCGCTGCGGGCGTCGCTCAACGAGGTGCAGGCTCCGGCCGACGCCGACAAGACCGCGCTCACCGTCGAACTCGACGGGGTCGACCAGGGCAGGCCCTTCACCGTGCTGGGCGCCGAGGTCGCCACCGCGCGGGCCACGGCCGACGACCGGAAGGCCGAGGGCTACGCCAACATCGCCCATGCCAAGGTCCATGTCCCCGGGCTGCCGCTCCTGTCACTCATCGAGGTCCAGGAGGTCACCTCCAAGGCGGTCTGCGAGGCCGGGAAGAAGCCCGTCGCCGAATCCAATCTGCTCGGCTCCGTCACCGTCCTCGGTAAGAAGGTCACGCTCTCGGCGGGCGGACCGACCCGGGTCGAGGTGCCGGGCGTCGGCGAGGTGACGCTCGACCTGTCGAAGACGCGGACCACGTCCCGTACGGCCGCCGCGACCGCGCTCGAACTGCGGGTCGCGGTGAACCCGCTCAAGCTGAACGTCGCCGACGTCCAGGGCACCCTCACCCTCGCCGAGGCGACCTGTGAGGCGCCCGCCGAGCCGGTGAAGGAGGAGCGGCCGGAACCGGAGAAGGACGGTGTCGAACCGCAGACCGCCTCGGAGCCGGCCCCCGAGAACCTCGCCGAGACGGGCGGCAGTTCGACCACGCCGTATCTGGCGGGCGGTGCGGTGCTGCTGCTCGCCGTGGGCGGCGGCGCGATGGTGCTGGTACGCGGGCGCGACAGGAGCTGACGGGGCGCGCCGGCGGTCGGTCGGCGGGCGGACCGGGACTCGGCCC
>NZ_JBHXRX010000073.1:0-37776 GCF_042714995.1 Streptomyces sp. NPDC058665 | reverse complement strand
GGCCCCGGTTTTGCGCCCGGGCCGCCCCTCCCGCGTTGTGCGGCGCTACGTCTTCGCGGGGGGCTTCTTGCCGGGCTTGTGCCCAGGCTTCTTGCCCGTGAACTCCTCGTACGCCGCGACGACTTCCGCCGCCGGCCCGTCCATCCGCAGTGTCCCGGACTCCAGCCAGATCGCCCGGTCGCAGGTCTCGGTGATCGTCCTGTTGCTGTGGCTGACCAGGAAGACGGTGCCCGCCTCCGCGCGCAGTTCGGCGATGCGCTCCTTGCTGCGCTTCTGGAACCGGGCGTCCCCCGTCGACAGCGCCTCGTCGATCAGCAGCACGTCGTGCGCCTTGGCCGCCGCGATGGAGAAGCGGAGCCGCGCGCCCATTCCGGAGGAGTAGGTGCGCATCGGCAGGGTGATGAAGTCGCCCTTCTCGTTGATGCCGGAGAACTCCACGATGCCGGCGTAACGGCTCCTGACCTGCGCCCGCGTCATGCCCATCGCGAGCCCGCCCAGTATCACGTTGCGCTCGCCGGTCAGATCGCTCATCAGCGCCGCGTTGACCCCGAGGAGCGAGGGCTGGCCCCGCGTGTAGACCTTGCCCTGGCTCGGCGGCAGCAGCCCGGCGACCGCCTTGAGGAGGGTCGACTTCCCCGACCCGTTGGAGCCGATGAGACCGATGGCCTCGCCCTTGTACGCGACGAAGCTCACGCCCCGTACGGCATGCACCTCGCGCACGCCGGGGGCCGGCCGGCGCGAGACGATCCGGCTGAGCGCCGAAGTGGCGCTGCCCTTCCCGCCCTTGGTGCCGTGCACCTTGTAGGTGACATGGACGCCGTCGACGACGACGGTCGGAACTCGTTCGTCCGAAACACGTTCGTCCGAAACACGCTCGGTCGGAACTCGCTCGTTGGGAACACGCTCGGTCTCAGCCACGGCCGTACTTCTCCTCCGCCTGCCAGAAGAACAGGAATCCGCCGGCCCCGACCAGCACCGCCCAGCCGGTGGCGACCAGCCAGACGTGGGGCGGGAGTTGACCGGCGGTGAAACTGTCGATGAGCGCGAAGCGCATGAGGTCGATGTAGACGGCCGCCGGATTGCATTCGAGCGCCAGCCGGACCAGGTGCGGCACGTCCCCGTTCTTGAACACCGTGTCCAGGCTCCACATCACCCCGGACGCGTACATCCAGGTGCGGAGCAGGAACGGCATCAGCTGCGCGATGTCGGGCGTCGACGCCGCCAGCCGCGCGAAGACCATCGCGAGCCCGGTGTTGAACACGGTCTGGAGCGCGAGAGCGGGCACGGCCAGCAGCCAGGCGGGCCTCGGGTACTGCCCGAAGACAGCCAGGATCACCGTCAGCGCGCCCAGGGAGAACATCAGCTGCTGCAACTGCTGGAGGGCGAACGCGAGGGGCAGCGAGGCGCGCGGGAAGTGCAGGGCGCGTACGAGACCGATGTTGCCGGAGACGGCGCGGGTCCCCGCGGTGACGGTGCCGGCGGTGAACGTCCAGATGAAGACGCCGGTGACCAGGAACGGGACGTAGTCCGGCACCCCGTCCTTGGTGTTGAGGAGAAGGCCGAAGATGAAGTAGTAGACGGTCGCGTTGAGCAGCGGCGTCATGATCTGCCAGAGCTGGCCGAGCTTCGCCTGGCTGTACTGCGAGGTGAGCCGGGCGGTGGCGAGCGCGGTGACGAAATGGCGGCGGGAGTGCAGCACGCGGAGATAGCCGGGGAGCGTGGGCCGGGCCCCGCTCTCGGTCAGACCGTGCCGGGCGGCGAGAGCGCGCAGGTCCTGCGGAGCTGCCGGGGCTGGTGCGCGCGAGGGTGCTTCGGGGGCCCGGACCGGGGCGGGGGGTGCGGTCGTCTGGCTCACGGAGGTCGCTTTCGACGAGGGACATCGAACGAAGACGGTGGGGTGGTGGGCGGTGGGGCGGTAGCGGGTGCCGGAGCAACGGAACGGGACCGTTTCGTCGTAACGAAGAGGTTAGATCGGGAGCACGTCGCAACGCAACCGTTTCGTCGTGACGTCCGTGACGCTATGCTCGTCGGCATGCCCACGGACCCCCGCCTCTCACGCCGCGCCCCAGCGGGAGCCGCCGTGCTCCGTGAGGATGTGACCGACGCCATCCGCTCCGCCGTCTTCGAGGAGCTGGCCGCCGTCGGCTTCGCGCGGATGTCCATCGAGGGCATCGCCCGCCGCGCCGGCGTCGGCAAGACGGCCGTCTACCGGCGCTGGAAGTCCAAACTGGCGCTGGTCCTCGATCTGGTCTCCGCCGTGGCCGCCCAGGGGCTGCCCGTCCCCGCGACCGGTTCTCTGTACGGAGACGTACGCGCCCTGCTCGAAGTGGCCTCGCATGCCCTGCGCCACCCGCTGGCCTCCCGTGTCATCCCCGACCTGCTGGTCGAGGCAGCCCGGCACCCGGAGATCTCCGAGGCGATCAAGTCCGCGCTGCTGGACAAGGAGAAGGGCATCGCCGCCGCGGTCGTACGCGAGGCGGTCGCCCGTGGCGAACTGCCCGACGGCACCGATCCCGACCGGGCGCTCGACCTCATCGCGGGTCCGCTCTACTGGCGTCTTGTCGTCGTACGGGGCGACCTGCCCGCCGGCTATCTCGACGACCTCGCCACCACGGCGGTCACCGCGCTGACCCGCGACCGCGGCGCCTGATCGAGGCGCGGCGCCCGCCTCGCCCCCACCCCGGCGCGCCCGGCGCGTGTCGCGCCCCCTCACGCGCCCACGCGCGCTCACCCGGCTCCTCGCCACGGCCGTACGGGTGACATGACCCCCGCCTCCGTAGCCCTGGTGGACGAACCTTCGTTGCCCGGAGGGGCGGACCAGGGCAGGTCCCTCCGCGGAGACGGGCGCGAAGCCGAGCGCCGAGGACGAGCCGAAGGACGGGCGCCATGACGGTCGCTTCCACACCAGATTCCGGGCGGCCCCTGGAGGCGGTCGCCGCGGGGGCCCGGGGACGCGGCAGGGGCCGGGTCGTCATGCTCGTCGACAACGCGGTCAACGGCGACTCCCGCGTACAGAAGGCCGCCCGCTCCATGGCCGACGCGGGCTGGGACGTGGTGCTGCTCGGCCAGTCGCCGGACCGCGACCGGCACCGCTGGACCATCGGCGACGCGGAAGTCCACCTGATCCCCGTCGTGATGACCCTCGCCAAACGCCGCAGGGACTACCGAAGAGTCGTTCTGCCCCGGCTCTTCGCTTACCGGCGCGGCGGCATCGCGCACCACCGCAAGCAGTGGGTCAAGGCCTGGCGCGCCGATCTGCTGGCCCGCAGATCCGCCGAGGGCGGGCGATTCCTGATCCGCCGGACGGCGGCCCGGATCCTGGCCCGCTGGGTCGGCTTCCGGCACCGCCAACTCGCCTTGGTGGAAGGCAGACGCAACCCGGACTCGCTGCCCGAGCGGCTCCGTACGGTCATGTGGCGCGCGCTGCTCGGCGACCGCTGCTGGCGCAGACTCGAACCGTACCTGTGGGACTACGAGTTCGCCTTCGGCCCCGTCGTCGACGCACTCGAACCGGATCTCATCCACGCCAACGACTTCCGGATGATCGGAGTCGCCGCCCGTGCCGTGCACCGGGCGCGGGGCAGAGGCCGGAGCGTGAAGCTGGTCTGGGACGCGCACGAGTATCTGCCGGGCATCAAACCCCGTGCCGGGTACCGGCGTTGGATGCCCGCGCATGTCGCGCACGAGCGGGAGTACGGGCGGTGCGCGGACGCCGTCGTCACCGTCTCCCCGACGCTGGCCGAGCTGCTGCACAAGGAGCACCGGCTGCCCCGGATGCCCGTCGTCGTGCTCAACGCCCCCGGCGGCGGCCCGCCCGCGGAGCGGGCCCATGAACCCGTCCCGGATCTACGGGAGTTGTGCGGCATCGACGCCGCCACACCGCTGCTGGTCTACAGCGGCGCCCTCGCCCCGCAGCGCGGGCTCGCCACGCTGATCGAGGCGCTGCCCCAACTGCCGGGCGTACACGCGGCGCTGATCGTTCCCGCGCCCGACGGGTGGGTCGTACGCAAGGTGCTCGACCACGCGGCGGAACTCGGCGTCGCCGACCGCGTGCACCCGCTGCCGTACGTACCGCACTGGCAGATCGTGCCCTTCCTGGCCACCGCCGACATCGGCGTCATCCCGATCCACCACTGGCCGAACCATGAACTCGCCCTGATCACCAAGTTCATGGAGTACGCGCACGCCCGGCTGCCCATCGTCGTCAGCGACGTACGCACCATGGCGGCGAAGGTGCGGGAGACCGGGCAGGGCGAGGTGTTCCGCGCCGAGGACACCGAGGACTTCGTACGGGCGGCGCGGGCCGTGCTCGACGATCCGGCCGCCTACCGAAGGGCGTACGACCGCCCGGAGCTGCTGGCGGAGTGGACCTGGGAGGCGCAGGCCGACATCCTCGACGGCGTCTACCGGGGGCTGTTGGCGGTCCCGGTGGAGGCAACCGTCGCCGCGACGGTCCCGCTGGACGGAGCGGCGCTCGGCAAACCGGCGCCTGGAGGCGGGCAGGGGCCGGCCGACGAACCCGCACCCGGCGGCAGACCGGGCCCGGGGGAGGAGACGGAGCCGGGCGACCCGGCGGGGGCGGCGGCGAACTGACCGGCCGGGCACGGCGCGTGAGTACATGAGCACGTGAGCACGTGACCATACGGCCGTTCGGGCGTTGATGTCCTCGAACGCCGGGACCTCGAACGCCGTGGGACGAGACGCCACCGGCGTCGGGGGAGCGCCGCACCCAACGAGCCGGATGGAAAGTGAGTCACCCGTGCACAAGTCCGCGTACGCGCAGATGGAGCTCTGCGTCAAGGAGTACATGCCCGAGTCCGGCCGCCACCGGGTGGTCGATCTGGGCTCGCGCATCTCGCCCAACCAGTCGCTCACGCACCGCGGTCTGCTCGAAGGGCGCGATGTCGAGTACATCGGCGTCGATGTGCTCGACGGTGCCAACGTCGACATCGTGATGCCCAGGCCGTACCGCATCCCGGTGCGCTCCCGGACCGCCGACTTCGTGCTCTCCGGCCAGGCCTTCGAGCACATCCCGTTCTTCTGGGCGTCGATGATGGAGATCTCGCGTGTCCTGCGGCCGGGCGGGCTGGCGTTCGTCACCGCGCCCTCGCGCGGCCACGCGCACGACGCGCAGGACTGCTGGCGGTACTACCCCGACGGGTTCAGGGCCATGGCCGCCTTCGCCGGGCTCGAACTGGCCGAGGCCTACACGGACTTCCCGCCGATGAAGGGCATTCGCTTCGACTACGCCGCCATCGACGGCAAGCGCGCCTACTGGGGCGACTCGGTCGGGGTGTTCCGCAGGCCGCGCCGGCCGAGGCGGCGGGTGTGGGAGTACGCGGTGCGTGAACTGACCGTCCGGTACGCCAACCGCGTCGGCGGCGTGGACGGCGTACCGCTGCCCGAGCCGGTCGCCGGGCGCGACCGTTGCGGCCGGGGCGGCCAGGGGGTCCCTGCAACCTCTGTTGTACCCGCGCAGCCTGTAACGGCCAAGGCGCACACGAAAGAGGCACAATAGGGCGGGAGTTGACGAAAGGTGACATCTGCGGAGTTCTGCGCGTACCGTCCGTCGGCATGGCATGGCGAAACGCAGTGAACGGCGCACTTGAGAAGCTCACCGGATATCAGCTCAGGCGGATCCCGGTCCCGGCCCCGCGGTCGGCGACGCCAGCGTCGACGCGGACGCCGACGCCGATGCCGTACCGGCCGGTCACGGCGAAGGCACCGGCCGATGCGCACGCGCCGGCAGAGGCACAGCCGCAGCCACAGCCCACCAAGCCCAAGCCGAGGCCCAAGACGGCGGCGCTGCCCGCCGATTACGACGACGAGGCGAAGTCGATCATTCGCGCGGTCAAGCCGTACACGATGACCTCCCCGGAACGGCTCAACGCATTCATCCTCGCCACCCGCCATGTCGTACGGCACAACATCCCCGGTGACATCGTCGAATGCGGAGTCTGGCGCGGCGGCTCGATGCAGGCCTGCGCCAAGACGCTGCTCTCGCTCGGCGAGACCGACCGCGGCCTGCATCTCTTCGACACCTTCGAAGGTATGCCGCCGCCCACCGCCGAGGATCTGCGGCGTGACGGCAAGTCCGCCGAGGAACTGCTCGCGGCCCAGGGCAAGGACAGGCCGATCTGGGCCATCGCCTCGCTGGAGGACGTACAGGCGGGCTTCGCGGAGCTGCCCTACCCCGGTGAGCGGGTGCACTACGTGCAGGGCATGGTCGAGGACACCGTGCCGCAGCAGGCGCCGGAGCAGATCTCCATCCTGCGCCTGGACACCGACTGGTACGCCTCCACCAAGCATGAACTGGAGTTTCTCTACCCCCGGTTGGTGAGCGGCGGAGTGCTGCTCATCGACGACTACGGCTACTGGCAGGGCTCCCGCCAGGCCGTGGACGAGTTCCTGGAGAAGACGGGCGAACGGCTGCTCATGCTGCGCATGGACGAGGGCCGGATCGCGGTCAAGCCCTGAGCCCGCTGTTGAACTGACTGTGGAAGTCCGGAAGTTCGGAAGGACCGTGCACCACGCATGACCCCCCGCCTCACCGTCGTCGTGCCCATCTACAACGTGGAGGACTATCTCGACGACTGCCTACGCTCGCTGGCCGGACAGACCATGGCCGACTCCGAGATCGTCATGGTGGACGACGGATCCACGGACGGGAGCGCACGGATCGCGAGACGGTTCGCCGAACGGGACCCGCGCTTCCGGCTGGTCGAGCAGGAGAACGCCGGGCTCGGCGCGGCGCGCAACACCGGAGTCACGTGCGCCCGGGGGGAGTTCCTCACCTTCGTCGACAGTGACGACGTCGTACCGCACGACGCGTACGAGCGGATGCTCGCGGCGCTCGACGCCTCCGGCTCCGACTTCGCGACCGGCAATGTGCTCAGGCTCGGTCCCGGAGGTGTGCTCGTACAGGCGCCCATGTTCCGCAAGCCGATGGCGACGGACCGCTCCGGGACGCGGCTCAGCCGCGACTGGGTGCTGCTCGGGGACCGTATCGCCTGCAACAAGGTCTTCCGGAAGTCCTTCTGGGACCGGCACTCCTTCGTCTTCCCCTCCGGGGTGCTGTACGAGGACATCGCGGTCGTGCTCCCCGCGTACTTCCTGGCGAGCGGCGTGGACGTGCTGTCCGGCCCCGTCTACCACTGGCGGACCAGGGACGGCTCGATCACCGCGAAGCGGGCCGTGCCGAAGGGGATCCGGGACCGGGTCACCGCCGTGTCGACGGTCTGCGACTTCCTCGCCGAGCGGCGGCGCACGGCCACGGGTGAGGGCACCGACGGCCACGGCATCGACAGCCACAGCACCGGCGGCACTGGCAGCACCGGTGGCACCGACGGCATCAACTGGGCCGACGCGGAACGCCGTTACCACCAGCATGTCCTCTCCGGCGATCTGTGGCTCTTCACCGAGGCGCTGCCCGACGGCGACGCCGACTTCCACACGGCCTTCCTCGATCAGGCCAACACCTTCGCCGCGAGGGTCGACCGACGCGTCTTCGACGACCTGCCGCTGCATCTGCGCGTCAAGTGGCAGCTGATCCGCGAACGCCGCATGCCCGAACTCCTCGCGCTGCTGGCCCACGAGAAGGCCGACCCCGGCTCCTTCGGCGTCCGCGGACTGCGCAGGTCCCGCGCCGAGTTCGCGGTGCTCACCGGCGGTCTGTCCCGGGCCGTCGCCACCCTCAGGCCCAAGGAGCTGCCGGTGACCTCGCATCTCACCGAGGCCGTATGGCGCGACGGGCGACTGCATCTCAAGGGCTACGCGTACGTACGCAACGTCCCGGCCGACGCGCGACACAAATCCGTCAAGGCCGCTTGGCTGCGCACCGGGAAGCGGCGTCTGCTGCCGCTGCGGACACGCACCGTGCGGGCGCCGGCGGCTACGTACGAGTCCCGGCAGGGGCTGCACGACTACGACTGGGCCGGGTTCGAGACCGTGGTCGACGCGGGCAGGCTCGCCAAGGCGAAGGCCTCGTCCCGCAGTTCCCGCACCGTGTGGAAGCTGGAGATGGGCGTGTTCGGGGCGGGCCGACTGCGTCGTGCGCCGCTGCGGCTGACAGGTTCGGGCGCGGCGCCCGCCGTACCGGCCGTGCACTATGTGGACGACACCGTGCGCGTCGTGCCCGCGCTCTCCGGCAACAAGCTCGAACTGCGCGTCGAGCCCGTACAGGCCCTGCTCACGGGGCACGCCCCGCTCACCGGCCACGGCCCGTCGGCTGCCGACGGAGCCGTACGGATCGAGGGGCTGCTCCACGCCATCAGCAGCCCGCCGAGCGTACTGGCCGTCAAGAACTGGTACACCAAGGAGGTCCGGGAGTTCCCGCTGAGCCTCGCGGGCGCCACATTCAGCGCCGACGTCCCGCTGTCGGTCTTCCGCGATCCCACGGCGGGACGGCGGTCCACCGTGCCCTGGGGCGTCCATCTCGTACGGGCCAACGGCAGCCGCTTCGCCGTGGCCGCCCGGGGCGCCGTCCGTCCCGGGCAGTACGGGCTCGGCGACGGCCGCGAGTTGTACGTCACCGCCAACGCGGCGGGCGATCTCGTCCTCAGCGACCAGACCGAGCAGCCGGTGGTCGACACGGCCTGCTGGACGCTCGACGGTGAGCTGGTCCTGGAAGGCAGCCAACCTGGTCTGTCTTCCCCCGAGTTGGTGCTGCGGCACACAGGTCACCGTGAGGAGAACGTCTTTCCTCTCACCGCCCTCCCGGAGGGCCGGTTCCGGACCGCCCTGCTGCCAGGCGCCGTCGAAGGACTGAACGGCGTACGCCAACTGCCCGAGGGGCGCTGGCTGTTGTACGTCCGCGAGGCGGGCGAGGGCGACCCGGAGCGCTACACCCCCGTCCGCGTCCAGCCTTCGCAGCACCAGACGCTGCCGCTCGTACGGACCCTGGACGGACGGGAGTTCACCCTGGACCGGCACCAGCAGGACATGCTCCAGCTGCACTCCGGGTCCGTGCTCCCGGAGCAGGACCGGGGCGAGTACCGGCAGCGGCGGCTGCGCCGCGCCTACGCCAACTCCCGTGCCGCGGGCCCGCTGCGGGACGCCGTCCTCTACAGCAGCTTCGACGGCAGGCAGTACTCCGACTCACCACGCGCCGTCCACGAGGAACTGGTGCGCCGACAGGCCCCCGTGGAACATCTGTGGGTCGTACGCGACCGGCAGGTGGCCCTGCCGCGAGACGTACGCGCCGTCGAACTGCACAGCGCCGACTGGTACGAGGCGCTGGCGCGCAGCCGATGCGTCGTCAGCAACACACATCTGCCGGAGTGGTTCGAGCGGGCGGACGGCCAGCATGTCGTCCAGACCTGGCACGGCACCCCGCTCAAGCGCATCGGCCGCGACCTGACGGGCGGCGCCCACGCGGACGAGTCGTACATCGCGACCCTGCCGGGCCGGGCCGCGCAGTGGAGCGTGCTCGTCTCGCCCAACAGCTTCTCCACACCGATCATGCGCCGCGCCTTCGGGTACGAGGGCACGGTCCTGGAGTGCGGCTATCCGCGCAACGACCTTCTGTACGCGCCCGACCGGGGCAAGGTCGCCGCCGCGCTGCGCGAACACCTCGGGATTCCCGAGGACAAACGCGTGATCCTCTACGCGCCGACCTGGCGCGAGGACCAGCCCAGAAAGGGCGGGCGATACGGGCTCGACCTCCGGCTCGATCTGGACCTGGCCGCCGCGGAACTGGCGGACGACCACGTCCTGTTGGTCCGCCGCCACTACCTCGTGGGCGGTACGGTCCCGGGCGCCGGGCGGGGCGCGACCGGTTTCGTACGCGACGTGTCGCGCTACCCGGACGTCGCCGAGCTGATGCTGATCAGCGACGTCCTGGTCACCGACTACTCGTCGCTGATGTTCGACTTCGCGCAGACGGGCCGGCCGATGTACTTCCACGCGTACGACCTGGAGCACTACCGGGACACCCTGCGCGGCTTCTACTTCGACTTCGTGTCGGCGGCGCCCGGACCGGTCGTCGCCGACACCGCCGCGCTCGTGGCGGCTCTGCGGGCCCCGGAGTCCCGGGTGCCAAGGGACGCGTACGACCGGTTCCGGGAGACCTTCTGCGATCTGGACGACGGCACCGCCGCAGCCCGTGTCGCGGACCTGATGCCCGTGGGGGGCGGCGCATGAGCGCGGTCGAGATCAGCTGTGTCGTCACCGCTGGGGTGGACGCGCAGGCGCTGCGCAGGTCGGTGGAGTCGGTCGTCGCGCAGACGATGCGGGCCACGGAGGCGGTGGTGGTGCTCGGGCCGGCGGTCGCGGGGGCGGTGGGTGGACCAAGCGATGCCGATACCGCAACAGATGCCGGGACGGGAGCCGACGCCGCGTCGGGCGCGGCGTCGGATGTCCCGTCGGATGCCGAATCCGCCGCCGAGGACGTGCGCGCCGTGGCCGGTGAACTCGCCGCGCTGGACCCCGCGCGCGTCAGGGTCGTCACCTCGGGAGCCGAGGCCCCCACCAGCGGCGTGCTGCGCAACCACGGCCTGGACCAGGCACGAGGCCGGTACGTCACCGTCCTCGGCGAGGGCGAACGCCTCCAGCGGGACGCCTGCCGCAATCTGTGGGAGGCCGCCGAACGCTCCGGTGCCGAACTCGCCGCCGGGCGGTGGACCCGCCGCGCGGGCCGCCGCGCCAAGGAGCAGCCACCGGCCCGGATCGTCGAGAGCGAGCTGTACGCGCGCTCCCGCACCATCGACAAACTGGCCGACGCCCCCGAACTCGTCGTCGCCGACGCCCTGGTGACCGGATTCTGTGTGAGTACCGCCCTTCTCGACCGGGCGGGGCTGCGTTACGCCGAGGACCTGGACCGCCCCGAGATCCTGTTCGGCGCCCAACTGGCCGCCGCCGCACACCGGATCGCCCTCGTCCCCAACCTGGTCGTCAGCGGCAGGGCGGCCCACGACCCGGCGGGCACGCTGGAGGGGCAGCTCTCCGCGCACGTACGCGTCGCCGAACTGCCCCTGCTCCGCAACGACGTTGCCCTCCGCGAGGCCCGCGACCGGGCCTTCCTCGTGGACCAACTCGTCTCCCTCGCCCGGCAGTTCCCCAAACTCGACGCGGAGGGACGGGCCAGCGCCGCCGCCCTGGTCGCCACGCTGCCCGCCGCCAGGACCGATCCGGACCTCCGGCTGGACCTGCCGCCCCTGGAGCGGGTCTGCCTCCAACTCCTCGCCGACGGCGACGCCGAGGGTGTACTGGCCGCCGGCTACGCGCTCGGCAGGCCCGACACCGTCACCTCCGCGCTCGTCGAGCGCGACGGCCGGGTGTACTGGCGCGCGTCACTGCCGGACGACCCCGGGGAACGGGCCGCGCTCGACGTCACGGAGCTGGGCCACCAGTACCGGCCCTTCAACGGAACCCCGTTGATGAATCACCTCACCCACTGCGGCCAGGAGGGCGAGAAGCTCGTCCTCGAAGGGCGGCTCCCGGTGCCGCTCCAACTGCTCCCCCCTGATGCCCCGTTGAACGCCACGCTGGAGTTCCTGGCCCGCGGCACCGACGGCCGGCTCGTGTTCCGGGCGCCGGTGGACGAGGTGTGGCACCAGGGCGACGCCGTCCACTGGCGCGCCTCCGTCGAGCTCGGCGCGCTCCTGCGCGTCGGCGGGGCGCGGGACCGCGTGTGCGACCCGCACTTCGCCCTGCACACCCCGGTGGGCACCACCAGCGGCCCGCTTTTCCTGGAGCGGGACCGGGTCGATTCGGCGGGCGGCTACCGGGCGCGTCCGCGCCGGGGGCGGCTGTTCGGCGACAGCTGGAAGCCGTACGTCACGGTGAAACACCACCTCGCGCTGCAACTTGAGGCGCGCCGCCGCCCCGGACGGATCGCGGCGGCGGCCCTCCACTACCTCACCCACTTCCGCCCGGCGCGCAAGCTGAAGAGGCTGGCCAAGGGGCTCCGCCGGCGCTTCGACCGGCTCTTCGCCCGCTCGTTCAAGGCGCGCGTCTACAACCGGCTGCTGATCCGGCTCCCCGTCCGCAAGGGCTCGGTGGTCTTCGAGAGCCATATGGGCAAGTGCTACGGCGACAGCCCGCGCGCCATGTACGAGGAACTGCGCGCGCAGGGCCGCCGCAAGGTGCGCTGCACCTGGTCGTACGCGTCGTCCGCCGACGGCTTCCCGGCGGACGCCCGGCTGGTGCGGCGGCTGTCCTGGCGCTATCTGTGGACCCTGGCCCGCGCCCAGTTCTGGGTGGACAACCAGGGTTTTCCGCTCGACCTCAAGAAGCCGCCCCGTACCACGTACCTCCAGACCTGGCACGGCTCCGCGTACAAGCGCATGGGCTTCGCCGAGAGCCGGATCAAGGCGCAGAACGCCTCCGAGCGCGACAAGTTGAGCGCCGCGCTCGCCCGGTTCGACCACTTCCTCGTACGGTCCGAGCACGACGTGGCGACCCTGGCGCGCGACTACCGGCAGCCCGCCGAATCCCTGGTGCGCTGCGGCTATCCGCGCAACGACCGGCTCGTGCGTGCCCGCGCGACCGACGAGACGCGGGGGCGCTTCCCGCGCCCGGCGCTCGCGACCGCGCTCGGGATCTCCGACCACCGTGAGGTGGTGCTGTACGCGCCGACGTTCCGGGGAATGCCGAAGAAGGGCCGCACGACTCAACTGCCCCTCGACGTCCGGCAGTTCGCGGAGCGCTTCGGAGACGAGTACGTCCTGCTCGTACGGGCCCACTATCTGGAGTCCGCCGTCCTGCCCGTCTGTCCGCCCGGCACGGTGATCGACGTGTCCGGCCACCACGACGTCAGCGAACTGCTCTGCCTCGCCGACGTGTTGATCACGGACTACTCCTCCATCATGTTCGACTACGCCCTGCTGGACCGGCCGATGGTCTTCTTCGCACCGGACCTGGACGCGTACGCGGCCGAGCGCGGCAGCTACTTCGACCTGCGCGCGGAAGCTCCCGGGCCCGTGGTCGAAACGCAGCACGAGCTGCTGCGGGCGATGGAGGAGTTGAAGCAGTCCGACACCGCGCACCGGGCCGACCGGGCGCGCTTCGCCCAGAAGTTCGGCGGCTACGAGAGCGGTCAGGCCGCGCGTACCGCCGTGGACGTGCTCTTCGCAGGAAGGACCCGCCGGTGACCGACACCGCGCTCGCCACCGTCCCCCGCGAGCTGATCCTCCTCGCCAACGCCACGGACGTTCTCGGCGGGGTCACCGCCTGGACCCACCAGATGGCCCGCCTCTTCTCGGCCCACGGCCACCGGGTCCAGGTCGTGGGCATCCACGAGGCCGAGCTGAAACTCACCCTCCCCGAGCCGCCCGCCTACCCGGTGACCGCGCTCTACCCAGCCCACCCGCCGACTCCCTGGCAACCGCGCTCACCACTCGACCACTTCGACCTCCGCGCGCGCCGCCGCGAAGCGGCCAGGGTGGCGGACAAACGGCGGGCCGTGGCCCGTCTCTCGAAGATCTTCCAGTCGGCCGGGCCGGGCGCGCTGGTGATCGTCACCCAGGTCTGGCCGATGGAGTGGGTCCTGGAGGCCGACACGACGGGGCTACGGCTGATCGGGATGAGCCACGAGTCGTACGAGTACAGCAAGCGCTGCCACCGCTTCCGCTGGATCAAGAACAGCTACCCGCGCGTCGACCGCTGGCTCACCCTCACCCAGGAGGACGCGGACGCCTGGATCGCCGAGGGCTTCGACAACGTCGGCGCCATGCCCAACGCACTCGGCTCCCTGCCCGAACTCCCCTCGCCCCGCACGGGGAAGACCGTCGCGAGCATCGGCAGACTGGACGACCAGAAGGGCATCGACCTGCTCCTGGAGACCTGGTCCATGGTCGCCGGAAAACGCCCGGACTGGCGCCTACGCGTCTACGGCGCAGGCCAGGACGCGGCGGCCCTGAAGAAGCAGTGCACCGAACTGGGCCTGGACGACTCGGTCACCTGGATGGGCCGCACCGACGACGTGCCGGCGGCGCTGGCCGAGTGCTCGGTCTTCGTCCAGTCCTCACGGGGCGAGGGATTCCCCCTGGCCCTCATGGAGGCGATGGCGAGCGGAATGCCGTGCGCGGCGTTCGACTGCGCGCCGGGCGTCCGGGAACTCATCACAGACACGGAGGACGGCCTCCTGGCACCCCCGGGCGACACGGACGCCCTGGCCGACCGCCTACTACGACTGACGGGCAACCCCCGCCTGCGGACCACCCTGGGCGACCGGGCCCGCGCGAACGTCCAGCGCTACTCCCAGTCGGAAATCCTGCGCCGGTGGCACGAGTTGTTCGATCTGCTGGACCGCTAGGGCCTGTCCGGCGGGACCATGGCTGTGAGCCATGCGGCATTGGTGCAGGGTGGCGGCGACGAGCTGCACGACAAGACAGGCGGGATTACTGAACCCGCGTGCGGTGCGCTGAACCTTCGCCAGGTCGCCGGTGGTGTACGGGTGGATCGATGCCCGAAGCCCCGGTGCGAGAAGGCCGACGCTCATCGGTCTCTCGGTTCCTCGGGTGCATTCATTGCCGGCCGACGCCCTGTCTGTATGTGCACGTCTCAAGGAGTCCTAGCCTGGTGACATCCAGTCAGGTTCGGAGAGTTGGTCACCGTGGTTCAGTACCTCGTCGGCTCGCGTGCCAGCAATCTCGCCAAAGCCCAAGTGCGCGAGTATCTGCGTCCTTTGCGTGAACGCTTCCCGGACACCACGTTCACGCACCACGTGATTCTGGAATCGGGCGACAGGGATCGTAGGTCGCTCCTGTCGAGTGTTTCGGCGGTAAGTGGCTCAGCGTTCAGCGGCGAGCAGGAAGCGGCATTGCTCCGCGGTGACGTGGATGTGATCGTCCATTCGCTGAAAGATCTCCCTACGGCCAATCCGACTGGTTTGATGCTGCTTCCCCCGCCGGGGCGCGAAGACGTACGGGATGCGCTGTGCGGTTCGACGCTCGCCGGTTTGCGGAAGGGGGCGCGTGTCGGCACGGGCGCCCCTCGGCGTATCGCACAGCTTCTCGCGGTGCGCCCCGATCTTGAGATCGTGCAGATCCGGGGGAACGTCCCACCACGCCTGAAGAAGATCGAGACGCAAGGACTTGACGCGGTGGTCCTCGCTGCCGCGGGATTGCACAGGCTCGGACTCGACCACGAGATCGGCGAGTTGCTGCCCTTCGACCTGTTCCCGCCGAGTCCCGGACAGGGGGCGTTGGGAATTCAGGTTCGTACCGACGAGTCCTCGGCTTCGCTGCGCGCGATCCTGTCCACGGTCGGTGATGTGGCCGTTGACGCGGAGATCAGGGCGGAGCGCGCACTGCTTGCCGAGTTGCACGGCGGTTGCAGTGTGCCGGTGGGGGCGTACGGCGAGACTCTGCCCGACGGGGGGATCCGGCTGTTCGGTCAGGTCAGTTCGCTGGACGGCACCGAGCAGATTTCCGGGACGTTGTCCGGCCCGCCCGCCGAGCCCGAGAAGTTGGGCGCGGCCCTGGCCGCGCTCCTCATTGACCGGGGCGCGCATTCGATCCTTGACGCGGTGCGGGCCGCTCTCGCGGTCAGGTGAGCTGCCGCGCGATGTCGAGCGCCGCGTAGGTGACGCTGCCGCTCGCCCCTGCCCTCTTGAGCATGGTGAACAGCTCGATCAGTAGGCGCACGTCCCGCCCTCCCGTCTCGTCCGTACGCGTCATGGACGTGTATTCGCCGGACACCGAGAACGGGAACAAGGGCGCGCGGGTGACTGACCGGAGTGTGGCGAGCACGTCCGCAGTGAACTGTGCGGGCTCCAGCAGAATCATGTCGGCGCCTGCGGCTTCCATGCGTAAGGCCGTGTCAACGAACTGATCGGCCCTTCCGGGGTTGATCTGGAATTCCCGGTTGAGGCCCGCTTTGGGGGTGGCGCCCATCGTGAGGCGGAATCCGTCGTACAGACTGGACCAGAAGATCACGTGTGGCATGAGGGACACCCCGTCGTGCCCGGACTGGTCGAGTGCTTTCCGTGCGCCGACGACCGTGCCGAGCACCATGGACGCGGGGCCGACGATGTCCGCGCCCGCTTCCGCGTGTGCCACTGCCTGTCGTGACGTGATCTCGATGGTTGCGGGTAGGTCGGGGAGTCCGTTGCGGTCGGTGAGGTAACAGACACCATCGGCGGTGTACGAGCACAGGCACGTTTCCGTCATGACGGCGAGGTCCGGAACGGTGTCCTTGCAGGCGTGCACGGCTCGGGCCATGAGGGAATCGGGAGCGAGCGAGACTTCCCCGGTGGTGTCCCGTTCGAAGGACTCGGCGAACAGTTTCACGGACGGTACGCCGAGACGGGCGGCGTCGCGCATCACTGCGGGAATGTCCGCGAGGGTGACCGTAGGCATGGGACGGTCGGCGGGCTCGTCGGTGACGAGCAGGACCATGGACAGATCGGCGGGAGTGAGTATCTGCGGCTCCAGCAACCGCCGGACGGCCGGACGACTCCGTAACGGAGTCGTCGCCCTGGCGCCCGTTTGTGGTCGATGCTCGGCAGTAGTAGTCATGATTCGTCCCCTTCTGCGATGTGTACGCGTTCATGGCCCCGCGCGGTGAACGCGGCTGACTTCCACACGGGCCGGCGGTGCGGTCGATGGACTAAAGGGTCTCTACGACGGTGACGTGGCGTAGTTGGCGGTGGAGGCGGGAGGCGAGCATGCCGGGGTGTTGGGGTTTGTTGTACGGGGTGAGCGCGTCGTTCTCGGAGGTGTGCCAGCCGTGTTCGGTGAGGCGGTAGAGGGTGCCGGAGACTCCGTGGAGGTGGGGTTTGCGGACGCGGAGGAGTGCGTGTTCGGTGTGGCGGAGGAAGGGGCACTGGCGCAGGGAGAGTTCGACGTGTTCGGTGCATAGGGGTGGCATGGCGGTGATGGATTTCTCGGGCCAGGTGGGGGGTGAGTCCGGGCGGTGCCAGTCGATGAACAGCCAGCCGTGTTTGTCGCGGCCGGCGGGCTGGGCGCAGATCTGGCAGAGCATCTGTTCCATGCAGGTGCGTTGGCGGGCGGGGTGCATGGAGTCGTAGCGGATGCGGCCGGGTTCGGTGGGTTCTTGCATGCGGATCCAGAGGTTTCCGTGGCGGTCGCGGTCTCCGGGGCGGGGGTGGGTGTAGGCGAGCCGGGGGCCTTTCGCGGTGAACTCCACGGTCAACTCGGCCTTGCGCGGGCCCACATCGGTGCTGCGCGCGGCGACGTAGGGGGTGGCGGGCGGCATCGTCACGCCTCCCGGTGGGAGTCGGCGGTGAGGCAGGCGGGGCAGTTCACGGCGCGCAGCCACTCGTCGGTCACGCCGCTGGGGTCGGTTGCCCCGCAGACGGCCTGGTGTTTGTCCTCGCCGATGACCCGGAGTCTGTGCACGGTTCTCACGTCGTCCCCGACCGTGCCCGCGACGGTCTCCTGCGAGTTGTTCTTCATGGCGCCCACACCTCTCCGTAGTCGTTCCACTACCAAGGCGGCTCAGCGTGACCTAGAGTCGAGGGACCATTCAACTTGTCAGGCATGGACGAAAGATCGGTCGCAACCCTTTGAATCGCAAGGAGTTGAACCCCGACAGCTCTCCGCAAGCCGCCTTCGGAGCGCGTCTGCGCAAGTCACGCGAAGATCGCGGCTGGACGCAGGAGGAGTTGGCCCACAGGATGGGATATTCCAGTACGCATATTTCGTCCGTCGAAACTGGTCGGAAGTTTCCAACCTTGCGTCTCGCGCGCAGTGCGGACCGCGTTTTCGGCACCGGCGACACACTCGACACGTTCGAGCGTCAGTGGCGCGAGATCCGGCACGGTGTACTGCTGGAGGGCTTCCCGGAGTACGTCGGCTATGAAGGTCGCGCGGTAGAGATCCGGCTGTACGAGATCGGGATCGTCCCCGGGCTGCTCCAGACACCGGACTACGCCAGGGTCCTGGCCGACAGCGCCGTACGGCGTGGGGCGATCACCCCCGAACAGGCGGCTGAGCGGACCTCGTTCCTGGCCGAAAGGCAGGAGGCGCTGGTGCGGTTCCGCCCTCCCATGATGTTGGTGGTGATGGACGAGAGCTGTATCCGACGGCCGGTCGGAGGGCAGGAGGTCATGGGCGCTCAGCTCGACCGGTTGACCGAGTTCGCCGAACTGCCGAACACTGTTCTCCAGATCGCTCCGTTCGACATGGGCGAGCGACGCACATTCGATCTGCCGATGAATTTGCTGACACTGTCGGACCTGTCCGTGGTCGCGTACGCGGAGTCCCAGCTCCAGGGGCACCTGGAACGTGAGACCACGTCCGTGCTCCCCATGCTTACGGCCTACCATCAACTACAGGCCGAAGCGCTGTCGCAGGCGGCATCGGTGGCCATGATCAAAGAGGCACGAAAGGGCACCCCGTGACGACCACGACCGAGTCCCCCCGCTGGTTCACCTCCTCGTACAGCAACAACGGCGGCAACTGCGTCGAGGTCGCCGCCAACCTCGCCGCCACCCGTGGCATCGTCCCCGTCCGTGACTCCAAATCCGTGGCCGGTCCGGTCCTCGACTTCCCCGTCACCTCCTTCGCTTGCTTCGTAGCGGGCATCAAGGCAGGGCAGTTCGGCACCGTCTGATCTCTGGTCGGGCAGCGAATCCACAGGTCGTCCCAGTAAGGAACGGGCGATCCTCGCGGAGCGGCAACTGGCCATCGGGCACCTTGAAGCCACCCGCAGGTCAACTCAGGGAGATCGCTGCGTCGTTGCGGGTCTCGGAGCGGTCAGTGGAACGCGGCGGCCCGATCGTGCTTGTGTGGGACAACCTGCGCATGCACCTGGTCGCGCCGCTGCGGGAGTTCTTCGAGGCCAACACCGACTGGCTCACTGTGTTTCAGCTACCGGCCTATGCCCCGGACCTGTCTCGTCGGCACCGGGCTGAGCATGGATCCGGCCCCTGACGGACGCGGTGATGCAAATGCCCGACCGCTGACGGCGCCAGCTGTGGCAGCATCATCGCCATGTCTTTGCTGACCTGGGACTACGACGGTGATCTGTTCTGCACCCTCACCACAGAGACGGGTGCGGGCGAGGGCCGGATGACCCACTTCGAGCTCAGCGAGGCCCGGATGGTTCCGGGCGGAGCCTCTTCTGTGTCTGCTTCACCGACTCCAGGGCCGACAGTCGTGACGGTGCTGGCCTACGCACCCGAGGAGGAGAAGCCGGCAGAGGTCTACTTCGACGCAACGCAAACGCTGCCGTTCGCCGTCCTCCAGCACTTCGTGGAGCTCGTCGCCTCACAACTGACAAGCGCAGAATTGTAGAGCAGCCGTCCTCGCAGCACAGTTAGACCCTGGGCCGACATCGCGAGTTCAAGTTCAGTAGCGGATCGCCGACATGTTCAGTCTCATCGGTCCGCATCTCAAGAATCACGATGCGCAAGCCCTGTACGAGCGCGCACGAGCCGTCGTCCGCACCGAGTTGGTCCCCGCAAAGGCAATGGCGAGGAGAACTCTCCTCGCCACTCTCAACCTATAGCGCACCAGGGGGCTTGCCACAAGGCCCCGGTTAGCGCGCAGAATCGTCGGCCGACGCCATAACCTGCGGAAATGGGGGCACGACGTGCGTGCGCAGTATGTGTTGGATCTTCGAGGGGTTGACGAGACGCAGGTTGCCCTCGTCGGTGGCAAGGGAGCGCAACTCGGCGTGCTGGCGCGGATCGACGGCGTTCGCGTGCCCGAGGCGTTCTGTGTGACGACGGATGCGTTCCGGCGGGTTGTTGCGGATGTGCCGTCGATCGGCGATCAGCTCGACCAGTTGTCGCGCGTGGACCCGGACGACCGGGAGGTCGTCCGTACGCTCAGTGCGGAGATTCGGCGGGGCATCGAAGAGGTCGTCATTCCGGGTGATATCGCGGAGGCGATCACCGGCGCGCTCGGTCGGTTCGGTGAGCAGGGCGCGTACGCCGTACGGTCCAGTGCGACCGCGGAGGACCTGCCCACCGCCTCCTTTGCCGGTCAGCAGGACACGTACCTGAATGTCGTGGGGCCGGATGACATCCTCCGGCACATCAGGCGGTGCTGGGGCTCGCTGTTCACCGAGCGGGCCGTGGTCTATCGGCGGCGTAACGGTATCGACCACCGTACGGTTCAGATGGCCGTGGTCGTGCAGCGGATGGTCCTCCCGTATGCGGCCGGCGTCCTGTTCACGGCCGATCCCGTCACCGGCAACCGGAAGGTCGCCACCGTCGACGCCGGCTTCGGTCTTGGCGATGACCTGGTCTCCGGGCTGGTGAATCCGGACGTCTTCACGGTGCGGGGCGGTGAAGTCGTCCACTCGCGGCGGCAGGACCGGCAGAGGGAGCCCGCGCTGACGGACGCGCAGGTCGTACGGCTCGTGGGGCTCGGGCGGCGGATCGAAGCGCACTTCGGGTGTCCGCAGGACATCGAATGGTGCCTGGCCGACGACCGCTTCCAGATCGTGCAGAGCCGGCCCATCACCACGCTGTTCCCCATCCCCGAGGCCGGTGACCAGGAGAATCGCGTCTACGTCTCCGTCGGCCACGGGCAGATGATGACCGACCCCATGAAGCCCCTGGGGCTCTCCATGTGGCGGCTGACGGCCATGGTGCCGATGCATGAAGCCGGCGGAAGGCTGTTCGTTGATGTCACCCGACGACTGGCCTCGGCCGCGGGCCGGGCCGGGCTCCTGGACGTCATGGGGAAAGGCGATCCGCTGATCAGGGACGCTCTGGAGACCGTTCTCGACCGCGACGATTTCGTGCCGACTGTCCCGGACACAAGCCCCGGCGGGCCACCGGCCCACGCTCCGATCGAGACCGATCCTGCCCTCGTCACCGAGCTCATCGAGCGCAGCCAGGCCTCCATCGCCGCCCTGGAGCGGGACATCCGCACAAAGACCGGACCCGCGCTCTTCGACTTCCTGCTGGAGGCCTTCGAGGAGCACAAGCGGGTTCTCGGCGATCCGCTGAGCCATCAGGCGATCATGGCGGGGATGGAGGCCACCTGGTGGCTCAACGACACGCTGGGGGAATGGCTGGGTGAGAAGAACGCGGCCGACACCCTGACGCTCTCCGCCCCCGGCAACATCACCTCGGAGATGGGACTCGCGCTGCTCGACGTCGCGGATGTGATCCGTCCGCACGCGGAGGCGGTCGCGTTCCTGCGAGGCATCGTGGACGAGGGCGTCGAGGACGAGGGCTTCCTGGACGAGTTGGCCAAGCTCCCCGGTGGGACCGAGGCGCGCGACGCCATCGGGTCCTACCTCGACCGGTACGGCATGCGCTGCGTCGGCGAGATCGACATCACGAGGCCACGGTGGCGCGAGCGCCCCACCACACTCGTGCCGGTGATCCTCGACAACGTGAGGAACTTCGTGCCGGGCGCCGCCGCGCACCGCTTCGAGCAGGGCCGTCGGAAGGCACGGAAGAAGGAACAGGACGTGCTGGCACGCCTGCGGACCCTGCCGGACGGGGACCGGAAAGCAGGCGAGGCCAAGCGGATGATCGACCGCGTCAGAACCTTCGCCGGGTACCGGGAGTACCCGAAGTACGACATCGTCAGCCGCTACTTCGTCTACAGGCGGGCCCTGTTGGAGGAGGCCGGGCGCCTCGTGCGGGCCGGCGTGCTTCCCGGGGAGGAGGACATCTTCTACCTCACGTTCGGAGAACTCCACGACGCCGTGCGCGCGAACCGGGCGGACGGCCGGCTCATCCAGCGGCGCAAGGACGCGTTCCGCTCCTACCGGGCGCTCACACCGCCCCGGGTGCTCACGTCCGACGGCGAGGCCCTCAGCGGCGCGTACCGCCGCGACGACGTGCCGGCCGGTGCCCTGACGGGCCTGCCGGTCTCCGCGGGGACCGTCGAGGGACGGGCCCGCGTCATCCTCGACCTGGCGCGGGCCGATCTCGAAGCGGGCGACATCCTGGTCACCGCCTTCACGGACCCCAGCTGGTCACCGCTGTTCGTCGCGGTCGCGGGGCTGGTGACGGAGGTGGGCGGCCTTATGACCCATGGCGCGGTGATCGCCCGGGAGTACGGCCTGCCGGCCGTCGTGGGCGTGGAGCGCGCCACGCGGCTGATCCGGGACGGACAGCGGATCCGTGTGCACGGAACCGACGGGTACGTCGAGATCCTGCCCTGAACCGGCCGGGAGCCCCCGCCGGGTGAGGCTCAGCGCCCCGCGTCCGACATGTTCCGGCCGTGGCGCTGCTGGGGCAGGGACAGCGGGGACGGCGCCGGGGTGCGTTTTTCCAGGGGGACCGGGGCGGGGAGGCCCGTCGTCTCGCCCAGGAAGACCCGGCGTACGACCCGCTCCGCGGCCAGCCCGTCGTCGTACGGGCAGAAGCGGGCCCGGAAGGCGGCGCGGAGCTGGGTCGAGCGTGAGCCGCGCCAGTGGTCCGTGGTGAAGATGTCGATCAGGTCCCGCTCGTCGCGTGCCACCACGCCCGGCGGGAAGGCCCGGACGTCGAAGTAGGTGCCGCGGGCCGCCTCGTACGCGTCCCAGTCGTCGATGTGGATCACTACGGGCCTGTCCAGATTCACATAGTCGAACATCAGCGACGAGTAGTCCGTGATGAGCGCGTCCGCGGCCAGGCACAGCGACTCGACCCGGTGGTGTCCCGACACGTCGATGATGCGCGGATGCGGGGTGTGCGGCAGAGGGGCCTCGTACGTGTGGTGGGCGCGGGTCAGCACCACGAAGCGCGGGCCCAGCGCCTGGGCGAGCCGCTCCAGGTCCAGCGGGACGTACGGGGTACGCCGGTAGTCGCGCTGCGTGGGGGCGTACAGCACCGCCGTGAAGCCGTCGGGGATGCCCAGCGACTCCCGCAGCCGGTCGACATCGGCCGAAGTGGCCCGCTGGAACACGTCGTTGCGCGGATAGCCGTATTCGAGCGCCGTGTGCCCGGCCGGATAGGCCTTCTCCCAGACCAGGGTGGAGTGACGATTCGCCGAGAGGGAGTAGTCCCACTGGTCGGCGCCCGCGAGGAGCCGGTCGAACTCCGTGCGGCGGGCGGCGGCCGGGTGGTCCTGGAGGTCCAGGCCCATGGACTTGAGCGGGGTGCCGTGGTGCGTCTGGAGGAGGATCTGCCGCGGGCGCTTGACGAGGCGCGGGTCGAAGTTGACGTTGTTGACGAGGTACTTGTCGCGGGCGAGCGCCGTCCAGTAGCCGAAGCTGCCGGGGCGCAGCTTGCGCGTGGCGGTGGGCACGGTGTGGTGGTACTCGGCGCGCCCGATCCACGACGTCGCGATGTGCGGGGCGAGTTCGCGGACCTTCTCCTCGATGGCCGCCGGGTTGCAGGCGTAACCCCGGCCGTCGTACGCCGCGAAGACCGCCCTGTTCTCCCGTACCGGCAGGCACCGTTGGATCCGGTAGTGCAGGTGCAGCGCCCCCGCGCGCACGGCCCGGCCGAGTGTCGTGGCGACCCGGTGGGCGCCGAGTTGCAGATGCTGCGCCGTCCACAGGGCGCGGTACGTGCGGTGGGCGCCGAACCGCAGCAGGGTGTGCCGCAGCCGGGCCCGCAGCAGCGGCGCCGAGCCCGGAGTGCGGTGCCGGCGGTGGTGTGCGCGGGCCCTGCGGAAGAACTCGGGACGGCTGCGGCGCGGCAACCGCCCGCCCGCCGCGACGAGTTTGGAGAAGTGGTCGAGCATCCGCCGGAACAGCACGGGGCGCCAGTCGTCGAGCGCGGGCCGTGAGTCGATGAAGGCGAAGACACGGTCGTACTGGTCGAAGATGTCGAAATGCTTGCGGCTGGTGGTGGACAGGATGTTGCCCTGGCGCCGCTGCCGGTAGTGCACACAGACGCGGTCGAGCGTCGCGATCGACTCGGCGGCCATCAGGACGGGAAAGGTCCAGGGCGTGTCCTCGTAATAGCCCGGCGGGAAGGAGAAGCCCTGCCGGGCGATGTACTCGCGGCTGTACGCCTTGTTCCAGACCACCATCAGCACCCGCAACAGGCCCGGCCGGTCGGTGAGTCGGAAGGGCGCGGGGCCGCTCTCGTCGAGCAGGTCGGAAAGGACGTTCCGCACGACCTCGCCGGACCAGTACGTACGCGCGTAGTCGTAGACGAGGACATCGGGCCCGTCGGTCTCCTTGAGCCGGTCCGCGATGGTCTGGAGCGCGCCGGGAGTGAGGGTGTCGTCGCCGTCGAGGAAGATCAGGTAGTCACCCGTGGCCCGGTCCATTCCGGCGTTACGGGCGGGCCCGAGGCCCTCGTTCTCCGGCAGGTGCACGGCGACCACACGAGGGTCGGTGGCGGCGGTCTCGTCGATAATTGTCCCGCAGGCGTCGGGTGATCCGTCGTCCACGGCGATGAGTTCGAAATCCTCATAGGTCTGGTCGAGCACCGACCGCAGACACTCCTGCAAGTACGCCTGGACCTTGTACGCGGGGACGATGATGCTGAACCGGGCCATGGCTCGGGAACGGCCGATGGAGTGACCGGGTTACGCCAGACGTGGCATACGGGGGACACATACGCCGGGCGGGCCGGTGGGTGAACCGGCCCGCCCCTTTTGGCGTACTTCTCCGTCGAACGGGTGCCCGAAACGGCCCTACTTGACCGCCCCCGCCATGACCCCGGAGACGAACTGCCGCTGGAACAGGAAGAAGACGGCCAGCGGGATGATCATCGAGAGGAAGGCGCCGGGCGCCAGCACATCGATGTTGTTGCCGAACTGCCGTACCTGCTGCTGGAGGGCGACCGTGATCGGCGGCGAGTCGGAGTCCGCGAAGATCAGGGCCACCAGCATGTCGTTCCAGACCCAGAGGAACTGGAAGATGCCGAGCGAGGCGATGGCGGGACCGCCGAGCGGCATCACGACCCGGGCGAAGAGCCGGATCTCGCCCGCGCCGTCGAGCCTCGCGGCCTCCAGGAGCTCCCGCGGGATCTCCGCGAAGAAGTTCCTCAACAGGAAGATCGCGAAGGGGAGTCCGAAGGCGACGTGGAACATCACCACGCCGAAGGTCGTCTCGAAGATCCCGATCTCACCGAAGAGTTCGGAGACCGGGATGAGGGCGACCTGCACCGGAACCACCAGCAGACCGACGACGAGCATGAACCACCAGTCGCGGCCGGGGAAGTCCATCCACGCGAAGGCGTAGCCGGCGAGCGAGCCGATCACCACGACCAGTACTGTCGACGGGACAGTGATCATCACCGTGGACCACAGGGAGTTGGTGATGATGTCGTTGGAGAGCAGCTCCGAGTAGTTCTCGGTGGTGAGCTGCGCCGGCTTGGTGAAGACCTCCCACCAGCCGCTCGCCGCGATGTCCGACGAGCCGCGCAGCGAGGAGATCAGCAGACCGATCGTCGGCATCATCCAGAAGAGGGCTACCAGGACGAGGAAGACCTGGACGACACCGCTGCCGGCCTTCCCCGCGATCCGGGAGGACAGGGACGGCTTCGCCTTGGCCGTCGTGCCCGCCGGCAGGGGCTGCTTCGCCTGTACCGCTGTGTCAGTCGTACTCATCGGCGGTTCTCCTTCCGCATCCGGCGAATGTTGAAGAGCATCACCGGGATCACGAGCAGCAGGAGGAATACGGCGATCGCGCTGCCCACGCCGACGTTGGCGTCCGTGCCGAACGACGAGCGGTAGAGCTGGAGCGCCAGCACGTTCGCGTCGTCCTGGGAGGAGCCTGGCGCGATGATCAGTACCAGGTCGAAGATCTTCAGCACATTGATCATCAGGGTGACCATGACGACGGCCAGGACCGGCGCCAGCAGCGGGACGGTGATCCGGCGGAACACGTTCCACTCGTTCGCGCCGTCGACCCGTGCCGCCTCCAGGAGTTCACGCGGCATGCTCGCCAGACCGGCGCCGATCAGCACCATCGCGAAGCCCGCCCACATCCACAGATAGCTGCCGATGATCGCGGGGGTCACGAGGGAAGGGCCGAGCCAGTCCACGCCGTTGTACGGCTCCCTGAAGTTGCTCTCGGGCAGCTGGAGTACGGCTCCGTCGGCCGAGGCCGGCAGGGTGAACGTACCGTCGGAAGCGGCGCTGGCCGACGCGACGACCTTGCCGTCCTTGACCGCCTCGATCTTCAGGCCGCTCAGGCCGAGTTCCTTGGAATCGACGACATTGGGCTTGCCGCCGCCACCCTTGGTGAAGTCCAGCCAGGCGGTGCCGGTGATCCCCTCGCCGCCGCTCTCGGCAGCCCTGGCCGGCTCGGCGTCGGACGGCATCTTGTCCGGCGGTACGCCGACCAGCGGGATCAGCACCGGAGTGCCCGCCGAGACAGGCGCCTTGGTGACGAACGAGCCCTTGGCGTCGCCCGCCTTCAGCGGATGCACCGGCAGCGGGCGGGCCTTGGGATAGCCGGCCGATTCGGAGAACGTGTCGTGCACGCCCACGGCGACGGCGTTGGCGATGCCGCGCTCCGGGGCCTGCTCGTACACCAGCCGGAAGATGATGCCCGACGCGAGCATCGAGATCGCCATCGGCATGAAGACGATCAGCTTGAACGCCGTTCCCCAGCGCACCCGTTCGGTGAGCACCGCGAAGATCAGACCGAGCGCGGTGGCGACCGTCGGGGCCACCACCACCCAGATCAAGTTGTTCTTGATCGCGGTCCGGATGGTGTCCTCGGTGAATATCTCCACGTAGTTGTCGAAGCCCGCGAAGTTGTCGCCGGACTGGTCGAGGAACGACCTGTAGACGGAGAACCCGATCGGGTAGACCACGAGCGCGCCCAGCAGGACCAGCGCGGGCAGCAGGAACGCCACCGCGAGGCCTTTACGTGTGCCTGTCACGCTCTTGCGCTTCCCCTTGGCGGGGGGCGGGGGCACCGGCACCGAGGTGTCGGCGCCCCCTGTTGTCGCCGCTGTCACCGCGTCAGCTCTTGAAGGCCTTGGCGGCGTCCGACTCCAGCTGCTGCTGGGCGCCCTTGACGTCCTTCGGGTTCTTCAGGAAGTCCTGGAGGGCCTTCCACTCGCCCTTGCCGGGCGTACCGCCGAACGACTGCGGCATCTGGTCCGACATGTCGAAGCGGAAGTCGTCACCGGCGTCGATGAGCGCCTTGGCGATGTCACGCTGCACGTCGTTCGGGTACGCCTTGCCGTCCAGGGCCTTGTTCGGCGAGATGAAGCCGCCGGCCTCCGCCTGGATCTGGGCGGCGTCCGTGGACGCCAGGAAAGTCAGCAGCGCCTGGGCGCCCTTGCTGTCCGTGAGGGCCACGGCCGCGTCGCCACCGGTCACCACCGGGGAGTCGGCGCCCACCGCCGGGAACGGGAAGACCTTCGCGTCCGTACCGACCTTGGCACCGGCCTCGGCCACGTTCACCCCGGCGAAGTCGGCGGCGAAGACCATGCCCGCCTTCGGCGCGTCACCGCCGGTGAAGGTCTGGGTGACGGAGGCGGGGAACTCGGTCTGGAGCGCGCCGTCCGCGCCGCCGGCGATCAGGGCGGGCTTGCCCCACAGCTCGGCGAGCGTCGTGAGCGCGGTGGCCACCGACGGGTCGGTCCACTTGATCTCGTGCTTGGCCAGCTGGTCGTACTTCTCCGGGCCGGCCTGCGACAGGTAGATGTTCTCGAACCAGTCGGTGAGCGTCCAGCCGTCGGCGCCGCCGACGGAGACCGGGGTGACACCCGACGCCGAGATCGTGTCGGCGGTCGTCAGGAAGTCCTTCCACGTCTTGGGCTCGGCCGCGCCCGCGTTCTCGAAGGCCGTGTTGTTGTACCAGACCAGCGACTTGTTGGCGGCCTTGTAGTACACGCCGTACTGCTCGCCGTCGACCGCGCCGAGATCCTGCCAGCCCTTGCTGTAGTTCTTCGTCAGCTGCGCCTTCGCCTCGGCGCCGACGGGCTTGGCCCACTTCTTCTCCACGGCCTGCGTGATCGCGCCGACCTGCGGGAGCATCGCGACGTCGGGCGGGCTGCCGCCCGCGATCTTCGTACCGAGGAAGTTGACGATCGGGTCCTGCGCGGGAACGAACGTGACCGTCGCACCGGTCCGCTTCTCGAACTCGTCCAGGACCTTGGTGAAGTTGGCCTGCTCCGGGCCGGTCCACACCGCGGCGACCTGGATCTTCTCGCCGTCCAACTTGGGCAGTTCGACCGTGGCCGCGGGCTTCTTGGCCTCGCCGCCACCGTCCTTGGTGTCATCGGAGTCGCCACCGCAGCCGGTGAGCACGACGGCGCCGACGACGACGGCCGCCACCGCCGCTCTGTGCGAACCTCGGCCTGCTGAGCGTGCTCCGGCTCCAAACGCCTTGCGGCCATTAAGAGTTGTACGCATGACTGCCCCGTCTCTCCCGTGCGCGTGCGGATCTTGACGCATGTTTACGCATGCGGACCGGCGCCCCGAGCGAGCCGACGACGCCGTCCTTGTCCCGTGCGGTAAGTCCTACGCGCCGTGACCGTAGGCCGCAATACTGTCTTGAGCTTCAATTCGAAGATCGTGATGGGCTCGTGACGTGGTTTACGGACGTAGGGGTAATTTCAGAGATGTGAAGGCAGGGCGCCTGCCGGGATCCTGACGGAAATGGGCCCCGGCTTCAGGATGTCCGCTTTCGGTCACCCGGCCGCCACGCGACGTGGGCGCGCGCGGTCACCCGGCCCGAGCGAGCCGTCAGACCCGGCCCAGGGGGCTCACCGGGACCGCCGAGACCGAGCGGGCCGCTCTTTCCAGGGCGCTTGCGAGCAGGGCCAGGTCCGTGGGGCCGTTGCCCAGTTCGCGTACGGGGCGGCGGGTCGGGGGGTCGCCCATGCGCTCCCACTCCAGTGGGACCACCGTGGGGCGCTGTGTCGCCGTACGGGGGATCCGGCCGGTCACCCGGCCACCCTGGAACGGTGTCACCCGGCCGTCCGGATGACCGAGCCTGCCGCGGCCGGGCAGTGGATCGTCCGGGCCGGGGGAGGCCGGTGGTGTGTCCAGAACCACCCGTAGGCGCGTCCGGCCCGCCAGCTCCGTTTCCGATGTTCGTTCGGGGCGTGCGGATGTGGCGACCAGATGGACGCCGAGGCGCTCGCCGTCCCGGGCCACCGCTTCCAGGGCCCGTACGACCGAACCGGCCGCCGGGCGGCCCGGACTGCCCAGCGCGGGCGCGACCAGGGCGTCGTAGTCGTCGACGAGGACGATGAGCCGGGGGAGGACGGGGCCGGGGCCGGGCTCGCCGCGCGTACGGGCGGAGGTCTGGCGCAGCCGCAGGGTGCCGCCGTCCGGGGTGACGCCCGCGCCGGTGCCTATGCCCGCGCCTGCGCCGCCGGTGCCCGTCTGCGGCTGCTCCGGCTGACCCGCGACCGGCACACCCTGCGTACCCCCCGAGGGCGCCCCGGGGCCGGCCACCTGCTGATCGGCGCGCTCACGCCGCGCACCGCGCTGCTCGGCCGGGCTCGGCGCGCGCTGCCCCACCATCCGCTCCGCTACCTCACGTCTGTTGTGCCACTCGGCGAAGTCGAGGCGCCCGAGCACTTCGGCGCGCCGCTTCAGCTCCGCCCCCAGGGCCTGCGCGAACTCCCGCATCCTGACCGGGTCGGACGCCACCAAGTGCTCGGTCACATGCGGCAGTTCCGTACAGGCCCCCAGCCCTTCGCCGCGCTCGCCGCCCGCGCCGTCCACCAGAAGCAGACCGAGCCTGTCCGGCCGCCCGCCCGCCGCCAGCGAGGCCGCGACCGCGCGCAGCAGTTCCGTACGGCCACTGCCCGGAGGGCCCTCGATCAGCAGATGCGGGCCCTCCTCCACGAGATCCACGGTCACCGGGCCGTGCGGCCCCGTACCGAGCACCGTGGTGCTCCCGGCCGCCGACGCCCAGCGGGCCATCAGGGACGCGGGCGTCGCCCGCGCCAGCCCCAGCTCGTCCAGCAGCCTGGCCGAGCGCGGCAGCTCCGCGGCCTGGCGGCTGCGGCCCGACGCGGCGGCGCTGCCCGCTTCCGTACGGAGAGGGGCCAGCGCCCGGCCGAAGCGGTCGGCCCAGGCCGGGGACACCGCGTCCACCGTCGCGACCGAGCCCTGCCCGGCGGGCTGTCCCACCGCCGTACGGATCAGCCGCAGGGCCGTCGCGACATCGCCGCTCAGCAGGGCCACCGCCCCGCACTCACGGAAGGCCACCGAGGCCGCGCAAGCCGTCTCGTACGTCGCGGCGACCGGGGAGACGGGCGAGGCCGCCGGGGTCTCGGCGAGACAGATCACATGGACACCGGCCACGGAGCCGGCGCCGGCCAGCCGCGCGGCGGTCTCGCGCAGGGCCGACGAACCGGGATCGCCGTCCACGACCAGCAGCGTTGCCGGTCCCTCGTACCGCCCGGCGGCCTCCGCGATCGACCTGCTGTCGGCCGACGCCCACGCCCTGCCGAGCGGCCCGTCGTCCAGCCGGCGTGTCAGTTCTCCCAGCCGCGCGGTGGCCTGGTCCCGGTCGTAGGCGAGGAGCAGCCGGCAGTCCTGGCCGTGGGCCGGCCGGACATGCGGCAGCCAGCCGAGCCAGCCCCACTCCCGTTTGCGCTGCTCCACACTTGTCGTCCGGTCCGAGCTGACCAGCACGATCTCCAGATCGGCGGGGGAGTGCAGCGCGGCGAGCTGCGCAACGGCGGACCTGGCGAGGCCGGTCAGCCGCTCCCTGGGGCCCGCGAGACCGAGCGAGCCGGCCTCGCGCAGGCTCACTGTCACCGGGACCGAGGGCAGCGGACCGGATCCGTCGGGCGAGGTGCGCTCCGTCGTACCGAGGCGCAGGACGAGCGATTCGGGGTGGTCCGGGCCGCGCTCCCAGAGCCGGGGGCCGGGGCCCAGCGCCGTCATCAGTACGGAGGCGGGGTCGGGCCAGGTGTCGTCAAGGGGCGCGTGGCCCCTGGCACGGGGGGCGGAGCCGGTGGCCGCCGGGACGTCGTCCTCGGGGAACTCCTCGTCGCGGGTGCCGGCCAGCCGCCTCGCCCAGGCGCCTATCCCGCCGCGTCGTCTGCCGGGTCCCTCGGGCAGCTCCGTGCCGCGCGTGGGTGTGCCCTGGCGGCGGGAGCCGGGCGTACGGCTGTGTCCCTGCGGGCCGTCGTCGTCGGCGGCGCCGTGAATCTCGTCACTCTCGGCCCGGTCGTGCGCGGGACGGCGGCCGGCGCCGGGCACCGGCACGTACAGGGCGTCGCCGTAGCGGGTGTCGGCGTCCGAGCGGGGGGTGCGCGGCTCGGGCACGCGGGGCGTGGCTGCGGGGCCGCCGTGCGTGTACGCCTGGACCGTCCGCCCTCCGGGGCCGCCGCCCGCTCCGTACGGCCCGGAGTCCGGTCCGGACCGCGCGCCTCCGTACGACCCCGTTCCCGTGGTCGTGTCGCCGCTCGGCGTACCGCTCGCCGCGCCGCTTCCCGCTTCGGTCACGCTTCCGCGCGCGACCCGCAGATGCCCCTCGCCGTCCGGTGTGGCCGCCAGTGTCGGCGTCCGGCCGCCCGGGGTGAGCCGCAGCGCGGACTCACCCAGCCGCAGCAGGGCGCCCGCCGGGAGCGGTACGGGCACGGACCCGACCCGTACGCCTTCGAGCGTCGTTCCGTTCGTGGAATGCAGGTCCGCCACCGTGACACGGCCGTCGTCGGTGACCGTCACCGCGCAGTGCAGCCGCGAGACGTCCGGATCGTCGAGCGGTACGTCGGCGTCCGCCGAACGGCCGATCCTGACCTGGCCGCCGTGCAGCAGATGCACGCCGCCCGCGTCCGGACCCGCCACCACATGGAGCTGGGCCGGGACCTCGTCGGCGGGCGCGTCGTCCTCGCCGGGGGCCTGGAGCCAGAGCACGGCGCCGTCCACCAGCGGCGGCTCGCCCAGGGTGCGGCGCTGGGTGTCCAGCCGCTCCCGCCCCGCGTAGAGCACGACGGGGCCCGAGAGGTCGGGGCCGGCGACAGCCGTGGCCAGACCGGAAGCGACGGCCGCGAGCGCCGTCCCCGCCGGTGCGGTGACGAGCACGTCGCACGCGCGCCCCGCGGGGTGGCCGCTGCGCGGCGCGAGGACGGTCAGCCGGATCTGCATCGCCGTCAGCGGTCCCTTCTGCGCGGGGTGCCCGGCAGGGGTGCTGCCCTGTGTGAATCCCCCCACCCGGCACCGACACATCGTCCGGTACAGGTCGGCACGGACGGTGAGCGTACGACCCCACACACCGAGTGCTGGATGGCATCTTCGCACCTGCCACCGACAACACGCCCACGGACCAAGGGTAAGTGATCTTGAATGGTCTGCTGTGGGTGCAAAAGTGCATGGTTGGGAGCGGGTTGGGATCATCCGAGGACCCCGCGGGTACACGTGATGGGCAACCATCCGTCAGATGCGCGCGTCCTCCACTCGAACATGACCGCGACGGGAACCCGCGCGGGGCATTTAAAGTGGGTCGGACACCCGGGTGCATGGCCCCGGGGCCATGCAAGGACCACCAGCAGCAGGGAGAGCGTGACGTGCGGCCGGTAGGCAGCAAGTACCTCCTGGAGGAGCCCCTCGGGCGCGGCGCCACGGGCACCGTCTGGAGAGCCCGTCAGCGGGAGACCGCAGGCGCCGAGGCCGCGGTGGCCGGGCAGCCCGGCGAGACCGTCGCGATCAAGGTCCTCAAGGAGGAGCTGGCGAACGACGCGGACGTGGTGATGCGCTTCCTGCGCGAGCGCTCCGTCCTGCTCCGCCTGACGCACCCCAACATCGTGCGCACCCGTGACCTAGTCGTCGAGGGTGACCTCCTCGCCCTCGTCATGGATCTGGTCGAAGGCCCCGACCTGCACCACTACCTGCGGCAGAACGGCCCCTTCAGCCCCGTCGCGGCCTCGCTGCTCACGGCCCAGATCGCGGACGCGCTGGCGGCCAGCCACGCCGACGGCGTCGTACACCGCGACCTGAAGCCCGCCAACGTCCTCCTGAAGGACGACGGCGACCAGCTGCACCCGATGCTGACCGACTTCGGTATCGCCCGGCTCGCGGACTCCCCGGGGCTGACGCGGACGCACGAGTTCGTCGGCACGCCCGCCTATGTCGCGCCGGAGTCGGCCGAGGGCCGTCCGCAGACCTCCGCCGTCGACATCTACGGCGCGGGCATCCTGCTGTACGAGCTGGTCACCGGCCGTCCGCCGTTCGCGGGCGGAACGGCGCTCGAAGTGCTCCACCGCCACCTCAGCGAGGAGCCGCGCCGCCCCTCCAGCGTTCCCGAACCGCTGTGGACGGTCATGGAGCGCTGCCTCCGTAAGGAGCCCGACGAGCGGCCCAGCGCCGTCAATCTCGCCCGCGCTCTGCGCACCGTCGCCTCCGGCATCGGCGTGCACGCGAACTCCGCCCAGGTCAACGCGGCGATGGGAGTCGGGGCCCTGCTGGCGCCCGACCCGGCGCCCGCCGCCGTGCCCGGTGAGCCGGGCGCCGCCGACCCCACGCAGGTGCTGCCGAGCAACGCCGGGTCGTACGACCCGGCCGCCGCGACCAGCGTGCTGCCGACGAACGCGCCGGGCGCCGCCCCGGCCGGTGCGGCCGACCGCACATCGGTGATGCCCGTCGGCCCCGGTGGCCCAGGCGGCCCCGACGCCGGCCCCAGGCCCGAGGACCCGCACCCCTGGCAGAGCCAGCTCAGGGCCGCGCGCGACCGCAACGAACAGACCCAGGTCCAGTACCTGGACCCGAGCGAGGACCCGCTCCGGCGCAGGCCGCAGCGCCCCCAGGGCCAGCAGCCCCCGCCACCGGCCCAGCAGCAGCGCCGGCGCCAGCAGCAGGCCCCGCCCCCGCAGCCGTACCCGCCCCAGCAGCCCCACCCGCCGCAGCAGCAGCGGTACGCGCCGCCCCCGCAGCAGCAACAGCGCTACGCGCCGCCGCAGCAGCCGCCGCCCCAGCAGCCCGCGCCGCGCCCGCCCCGGCAGCGCGGTGCCAACCCGATGCGGATTCCCGGCCTCGGCTGCCTCAAGGGCTGTCTGTTCACGCTGGTCCTGCTCTTCGTCGCCGGCTGGCTCGTCTGGGAGCTGACCCCGCTCCAGGACTGGATCGGCGAGGGCAAGAGCTACTGGAACGCGATCAAGGACACCGTCAGCACGGTGTCGGACTGGGTCACCGAGCTCGGTGGTTCGGACGCCGGATCCACTTCGGGAACCACCTCCGGGTCCACCGGAAACAACTGACACCGGCGCCGGTGGGGGCTCCCGCCGGCACCGGTGCTGTTCGGGCGCTTCTGTCTCTTTGTCGATTCCCGCGGGATCAATTCGCCCGCAGAAGTGAACGTTGACGCGGTACCGGGCAGTGAACACCCCGATACCCGCGTACTTTGATGGGCAAAGCCAGCCGCTGAGGGAGCAGTCTTGGCACGGAATATCGGCAGCCGGTACACCGCCCATCAGATTCTTGGGCGGGGCAGCGCCGGCACGGTGTGGCTCGGTGAGGGACCCGACGGGCCCGTCGCCATCAAGCTGTTGCGCGAGGACCTCGCCTCCGACCAGGAGCTGGTCGGGCGCTTCGTCCAGGAGCGCACCGCGCTGCTCGGACTCGACCATCCGCACGTGGTCGCCGTCCGCGACCTCGTCGTGGACGGCAACGATCTGGCACTCGTCATGGAGCTGGTGCGCGGCACCGACCTGCGCACCCGCCTCGACCGCGAGCGCCGGCTCGCCCCCGAGGCCGCGGTCGCCGTCGTCGCCGATGTCGCCGACGGCCTCGCCGCAGCGCACGCCGCCGGTGTCGTCCACCGCGACGTCAAGCCGGAGAACATCCTGCTCGACATGGAGGGCCCGATCGGTCCTGGCGGCTCGCACCCGGCGCTGCTCACCGACTTCGGTGTCGCCAAGCTGATCGACACCCCCCGCCGTACGAAGGCGACGAAGATCATCGGTACGCCGGACTATCTGGCGCCCGAGATCGTGGAGGGCCTGCCGCCGCGCGCCGCCGTCGACATCTACGCCCTCGCGACGGTCCTGTACGAGCTCCTCGCCGGCTTCACGCCCTTCGGCGGCGGCCACCCCGGAGCCGTCCTGCGCCGCCATGTCACCGAGACCGTCGTCCCGCTCCCCGGCATCCCCGACGAGCTGTGGCAGCTCCTCGTCCAGTGCCTGGCCAAGGCCCCGGCCTCCCGGCTGCGCGCCTCCGAGCTGGCGGCCCGGCTCCGCGAGCAGCTTCCCCAGCTCGCCGGCATCCCTTCCCTGGAGGTGGACGAGCCCGACAGCGGGCCCACCGAGGAGGAGCGGCCGTACGGCGACGCCGACGCCGAGCACGCGACGGCGGGCGAGCAGCCGCGCCGCCGGGGCGCCGTCTCGCTCGTCCCCGGAGCGGCTCCCGACTCCAACCGGGACACCCACACGAGCATGCGCGTCCCGGCCCCCGACGAGCTGGCGGGCGGCGCGCGCGGCACGGCACGGGCTCCGCGCGCGGCGGGCCAGCGCAGGCCCGGGTCGGCCCGCCACAAGGCGGAGGCGGTCCGCAAGCGCCGTATAACGCTGGGTGTGACGGCCCTCCTGCTGGTCGCCGTCCTCGGCGTCGGCGGCTGGCTGGCCACGAGCAGCGACGGCGCCGAGGCCGACCCCGGGGGCTCGACGCGCTCGGCGTCGCCGGTCCCGTAACCCCTCCCGCCGCCGGTCCTCGCGGGAGCGGCGGCGGGGTTTCGGCGCTCAGCCGTTAGGCTGGGTGCGTGGCAGTCGTCGATGTATCCGAAGAGCTGAAGTCCCTTTCCTCGACCATGGGGTCGATCGAGGCGGTCCTCGACCTCGACAACATGAGGGCCGAGATCGCCGTCCTGGAGGACCAGGCGGCGGCGCCGTCCCTCTGGGACGACCCGGAGGCGGCGCAGAAGATCACCAGCAAGCTGTCGCACCTCCAGGCCGAGCTGCGCAAGACCGAGGCGCTCCGGAGCCGGATCGACGACGTCGAGGTGCTCTTCGAGCTCGCCGAGAGCGAGGGCGACGCCGACGCGCGTAACGAGGCCGAGTCCGAACTCGCCTCGGTGAAGAAGGCGCTCGACGAGATGGAGGTCCGCACCCTCCTGTCCGGCGAGTACGACGAGCGCCAGGCGCTCGTCAACATCCGGGCCGAGGCCGGCGGCGTCGACGCGGCGGACTTCGCCGAGCAGCTCCAGCGCATGTACGTCCGCTGGGCCGAGCGGCACAACTACCCCACCGAGGTCTACGAGACGTCGTACGCGGAAGAGGCCGGCATCAAGTCGACCACCTTCGTCGTCAAGGCGCCGTACGCCTACGGCACGCTCTCCGTCGAGCAGGGCACCCACCGGCTGGTCCGTATCTCGCCCTTCGACAACCAGGGCCGCCGCCAGACCTCCTTCGCGGGTGTCGAGGTACTGCCCGTCGTCGAGTCCAGCGACCACGTCGAGATCGACGAGACCGAGCTGCGCGTGGACGTCTACCGCGCCTCGGGCCCCGGCGGCCAGGGAGTCAACACCACCGACTCCGCGGTCCGGATCACGCACATTCCCACCGGCATCGTCGTCTCCTGCCAGAACGAGCGCTCGCAGATCCAGAACAAGGCCAGCGCCATGAACGTCCTCCAGGCGAAGCTGCTCGAACGGCGCCGCCAGGAGGAGCAGGCCAAGATGGACGCCCTCAAGGGCGACGGCGGCAACTCGTGGGGCAACCAGATGCGTTCGTACGTCCTGCACCCGTACCAGATGGTCAAGGACCTCCGTACGGAGTTCGAGGTCGGCAACCCCCAGGGCGTGCTCGACGGTGAGATCGACGGCTTCCTCGAGGCCGGGATTCGCTGGCGCAAGCAGCAGGAGCGGTAAGCGATTTCGTACGTCTCCCGCCAAGGTCAGAGCCCAACTCGGGCTCCCCGCAAGGGACTCGCTTTGTCGACAAAGTAACTGCCGCCAACAGGCCGGCAGTTCCCGTTTATGTCACAGTTACCCCGCGCGCGGCGGACAACTGACGTGAATCCGGGCATCGCGCGCGCAACGACCTTGACGCTCCCTCGGAAACTCGGAATGGTGACGCTCGGCATGCGTATTTCCGGGGCGCGTGCGCACGGGGGACCTGTACGCACGGATCTCCGACGGCCGGCCCCGGACCGCTGCACCACTCACGATCAGCTACTGGGGGTAGCAAGCACATGACCAAGAAGACGCGGATCCGCGTAGCGCGGATAGCCGCCGGCGCCGTGATCGCCGCCGGTGCTTCGCTGACCGCCGCGGGCGCCGCTTCGGCCGTCGGCATCGATGTCAACGTCGGTGGCCTGAGCGCCAACGCGGATGTCAACAAGGACGGTCTGGACGTCGGCCTCGGCCTCGACGCCGGTGACACCGAGGGCACCACCGAGGGCACCGACGGTGGCAACACCGTCGTCGGCACCACGGAGGGCACGTCCGAGGGCACTTCCGAAGGTACGTCGGAGGGCACGTCCGAGGGCACCAGCGAGGGTACGTCCGAGGGCACCTCCGAAGGGACCAGCGAGGGTACGTCCGAGGGCACCAGCGAGGGCACCTCGGAGGGCACTTCCGAGGGCACTTCCGAAGGTACGTCCGAGGGCACCAGCGAAGGCACCTCCGTCGGTACGTCCGAAGGCACCTCGGAAGGGACCAGCGAGGGTACGTCCGAGGGCACCAGCGAGGGCACCTCGGAGGGCACTTCCGAAGGTACGTCCGAGGGCACCTCGGAGGGCACCAGCGAGGGCAGCACCTCCGAAGGCGCCACCGAGGGCCAGAGCGGTGGCACCGACGAGGGCCAGACCGGTGGTGGCACCGACGTCACCGCCGGCGCCGAGACCGACAACGCGGGCTCGCAGCCGGTCGAGCAGGGCGAGGCCAAGGAGGAGCTGGCGGAGACCGGCGCCGCCGAGACCACGTTCCTGATCATCGGTGCCGCGACCATGATCGCCGGCGGTATCGGCTTCCGGATGCTCCCGCGTCTGGTCGGCAGCCGCGCCACGGCCGCCTGAACCAGCACGCACCGAGGCATCCCGCACATACGGAAGGGCGCCCAAACCCCTAGGGAGGCGGGGCCGGCCGAACGTCCTGAGA
>NZ_JBHXRX010000072.1:0-37865 GCF_042714995.1 Streptomyces sp. NPDC058665 | reverse complement strand
GCCGCACGCCGGTTCATGTCCGGGGAGCGTGTCACCTGAGAGGCTGCGTCACCGTCCTGCCGAGGTCCGGGCCGGTGCCCAGCGCGAAGCCGGCGCGGCGGGTACGGCCGGGTGTGGAGAGGGTGACGGAGACCGTCAGACCGGGCTGGTCGGGGTTGGCGACGCTCACCACGGCGGAGCCGCCGTCTTCGTTGAGCATGACGATGGCAGGCTGATCGACACGCAGCGCGCGGCGCGGTCCCAGGTCGAGGGAGCCCGCGGCATGGAAGACCGCCATCGTCAGCCGCAGCCGAGAGTGGCGGACCGCCTGGACCTGCTCGTCGTTGCGCAGGATCCTGACGGCGGGTCCGGCCGCGTAGGAGCGGACCTTCGCGGGTGTCGCGCCGGGCAGGACGATGTAGGCGTACTCGGCGTCGTCCGGAGTGGTGCCGTGATCGAAGAAGAGGGTGAAGGCATTGCGCTTCACCGGGTCGCGGTCGAGCCAGCTCCCGGTCTGCTCCTTGTTCGAGACCTTCAACGGCCCGCCGTCGGGGAAGACATAGCCGATCTCGTCGTTGTACGCCCACGAGGCTCCGGTGGCCGCGGAGTCGGTCCCCAGGCGCACGGCCCTGCCGCCGACGGAGGCATTGGACCGGGCCGCGCCCTGGTTGACGGTCGTGTGGATCGCGTGCGCGGAGGTGGAGCTGATGCCGGCGCCGAGCGCGACCATCTCGTCGTCGAAGTAGAAGTAGCTCTTGCGTCCGGTGGTCGAGGCCCGGTCGAGGGTGTAGACGTCGGCGCCGTAACGCCCGTCGGAGACGCCGCCGGTGAAGCTGCCGGCGTTGCGCTTTCCCGACTGCGACGTCACCTTGACGTACGGCGCGGTGACACCCGGGTAGTGGAACCAGTCGAAGGCGGGGACGAGATCGTCGTACTCCCGGTTCGTGACCTGGACCGAGGTGACTCCCTGCGCGTTCCAGTCGATCTCGTTGCCGACTTCGGGCCGCAGGGTGGAGCGGTACTCAACGCCCACCATGCGCGGGGAGTTGAGCCTGGTGAGGATTCCGTACCGGTCGCGCAGGTGTGAGGAGAACTCCGAGCGCCAGAAGTACTTGTGCCCGGTGATGCCGTTCCCGCGGGTCTTCCCGCGGATGTTGTCGGCCAGTTTCTTGTACGCCGCCGAGTTGTCCTCGTCGGCGCGCACCATCCGGTCGAGCGGCTCCAGGAAGTCGGCGGCGTAACTCGTGATGCCGTCAATGGTGTTGGGGGGACGGTATCCGAGGTACAGCATCCCGATCTCCCCGCGGATCAGCCAGCGGGTCCCGTCGAGGATGTAGAAGGCGACGGCGTCGATGTCGTCAGGGGAGAAGGCGAAGCTGGTGCCGCGCGCCACATCGGCCCAGGCCGCGACGATGGTGAACAGGGCCATGCCGTAGCCCTCGCTGTAGAGCTGCGCCCCGTGCGCCCAGAAGGACGAGTCGACCTGCACGGCCTCGGCGACCTTGCCGCTGCGCTCGACGGCGATCGTCTGCGTCATGGTGGCGTAGCCCTGCTCGATGTCGGCGGTCGCGCGCTTCGCGACGGCCTCGTACAGGTAGTTCTCGGTTCTCCAGGAGCCGTTCGCCCCGACCGGGTCCAGTCGGCCGGTGTTGTGCGTGTAGGTCACCTCCCGTGCCTCGGCGCTGAGTTCGTCGCCCACGAAGATCGACACCCGGCCCATGGCCATCGACTTGCCGATCTCGACTTCCCACCAGTTCGTACTGGTGGGTTTGACGCTGTCCCAGTGGAGCAGCGCGCTGTTCAGGGCCTCGATCAGCTCCGGCTTGCCGTAGCCCGCGGCGTTCTGATCGCGGTAGGCGTGGGCCATCGCGATCATGCGGTACAGCGCGTGGTACGGCGACCAGACGCGGCCGTTGGCGGAACTGGTGGTGTCGGCGTAGTCCACATTGGGCCACGAGCCGTCGGCACGCAGGGACTCGGCGTAGGTCAAAGCCTCGGACGTACGGGCGAGGAAGATGCCGTTGGCGATCCTGACCTGGTCACCCTGCTCCAGAAACCGCTGCCGCAGGCGTTCGACGATGAGCTGGATGTCATCCGTCAGGGCTTGACTCCCACTGGCCTCGGCAGCCCGTGCGAGAGTCGGCACCGACAGCGTCAGTCCGGCGACACCGGCGGCGAGCCCGAGGCCCCCGAGGATGACTCGACGTCGATCGGGCAGGGGGGCGACTCCTGCGACTCCGTTTTCGGTCATGCGGACTCCTTAGACGCGCCCAGGTCCTGACAACGTTGCCATGCAGTGGGGGTGCGGGTGCGGACGTCGGTTGGCGAGGTTTACCGGGTGCTGTTTCGGTGATGGCTTCGGGCTGGTGTGACACCAACTCTTAAACCGGTTTGAAGGCGACGTGTAAACAGTTACCGGCTATGGCCCGGGTACGTCAACAGTCGTGACATCAACGAGCGCGGGTGGAGTGGGCCCGGCGGGCAGCCGGCCGGTGGGCCGAGGGCCAGGGATCGCGGCGGATGTTCGAAGCGCCGGAGGCGCCGGAGGAGAACTGCGGGACGTGTTCACCCACCATCAGGCCCGGGTGTACGGGTGGCCATCTCCCAGTCCCTGTCCGGTCGGAGCCCTCCTGTCAGCGCGGCGTCGGCCTTTCGGGGAAGGCGGACTAGTCAGGGCGGTGGCGATCGGCAGCGAGCCAAGGCTTACCCGAGGTCGCGTCACCTGGAGTGTGTGGCGATCCTTGACTAGTCCCAAAGGGGAATTGACCTGCGGTTTTATCGATGTGCCCATGTGCGGTGCGGGTGTCGTTGCCGCTGCGGTCACCGGCGCGCAGGGGCAGGTGAAGGTCCCGGTGCCGCCGATGATCTGCGCGCAGCAACGCGGACAGTCCAGAGGAGGCCCGATGGCCCTCCCTCTTCGACTCGCCAGGTGACCAGCTCTGGTGGCAGTTCGCCGTCGGCGCCCGAAGCCGCGCCCCCCGCCTACTGCCTCTACCTGCCTCACCTCGCCGCTCGATGAGACTCGCGGGGTCACGCACTGGCTCCACCAGCTCCAGTGGGTATTCGACGGCGGCATCTTCCGACGACTTCCTCAAGGTCCTGGAGACCTTCGTCGGCTACGTCGGCCGCCACGGCTCGGCGAGCAAGGTTTGCCGTGCGGTTCGTCCTTGTGCTGCCGACGCCCCTGATCCGCCAACTCCACGACCTGGAGGTCGCGATCACGGCATGAGCACGGTTGTGCAGTCGCGCTTCGTGGAGTCAAGGAGGTGAACCGTCTGTTCGAAGAAGGTTGTGTCTGCCAGCCACGCTGGTTATGGTCAAGCAGGTTTGTGGCTGGCAGGTTTGTGTTTGTGGCTGGTGGGTGTGTGTTTGTGGCTGGTGGGTGTGTTGCTTTGTGCCCTGATGAGGGTGCAGTGGGGGGTGTGGGCCGTCGCTTTCATGCGCTTGCGTCCGCGTATGCCGTATCCACTTACGGCAATTACCTGAATCTGATCGCGCTGAGCCTGTTCTCCTACGAGGTCACGGGTACGGCGTTCGGTGTCGGTGCTGTGATGGCTCTGCGGCTCTTCGCCGGATTCGTGGCTGGTCTCGCCGCCGCGGCACTGTCGGCCCGGGTTGGCCGACGGGCCGTGATGATCTGTGCCGATGTCGCCCAGGGCGCCACCATGGCCCTGATGGCGCTCTACGCCTCGCGTACACCTCTGTGGCTGCTTGCGGGGGTGGTCGTTGTCCTGGGCGCGGGGAACACGTTCTTCACCGTCTCCCTGCGCAGTGCGATTCCCGTCATGGTCGGTCAGGAAGCCCGTACCCGGGCCAACGGACTATTGGTGATGGCGCGGTCCCTGGGCACGGTGCTCGGGTTCGCCTCGGCGGCCCCCGTGATCGGGTTCGGCGGCTTCGCCGTCGCGTTCGCGGTCAACGGCGCCAGTTTCCTGGTATCTGCCGCGGCACTGCTGGCGCTGCGACCGCGCACCGACGACGAGAAGAGGAACGAGGAGAAGCACGTACCGGCGGATCTTGATGCCCGCGGGGAGGCCGAGTCCTCGCCCGGGGAGTTCCGCGACGCATCTGTGTGGCGCGTGGCGGCGGGGTTGCCGCCTCTTCTGCTTGGCATGCTCCTCCTGCGAGGGGTCGACGCCCTGGCGTCCTCCTCGCACAACGTCGCGCTGCCCGTCGTCGCGCACGCGACCCACCCGGCGGAGCCCGCGGTGGTCATGGCCCGGTTCTGGGCCGCGTGGGCGGTGGGTACCGTCCTCGCTCACCTGGTGCTGAGGCGTAGACAGGGCGAAGGAGCGTGGGGTGAGCGGGCGTTCGCCCTCGGCACCTGCGCGATGGCGCTCTCGTTCGTGACAGCGTTCCTGGGACTGCCCGCGTTGGCGTTGGTCGTGGTGGCAATGGCGGCGGGGTTCGCGGACGGCTGGACCGAGATCGTCTACATCTCGCGCCTGCAAGCCGTTCCCGATCGGCAGCGCAGCCGACTTTTCGGACTGTCGGCGATAACGGAGCAATCAGGGTTCGCGGTGGGGACAGTGCTGGCGGCGGCGGCTCTTGAGGCGCTGCCCGCGCTGGCCGTCGTGGGCGCCTTCCACGGTGCGGCCGTCTGCGGGGCACTGGTTCTGCTGTTGTGCACCGCCGGCCGGGCGGACGAGGCCCGGTCACAACCATCCATGAATGAAGATGAGAGAAGGGATACGCATGGAACGCGTACGGGGGCAAGCATTCAGCCGGGGGCCCGATCCGGACCGCACCGAGGATGATTCGCGTGACGCGGTGCGGGCCCTGTTACGAGCCGCTCAGTCCCCTTCGGGCGGGTCCCTCGTCACCGTCGCCCCGGACGGTACGACGACCTCGCAGTCGTACCGCGAACTGCTTGACACGGCACGGCGGTTGCTGACCGGGCTGCGCGAACAGGGGCTGCGTCCCGGAGACACGGTGGTCCTGTGCGGGTTGCCGCTGGCCGATTTCTTCCCCACCTTCTGGGCCTGTGTGCTCGGCGGAGCACGACCTGCGGCCATAGCGGAGCACCCCGCCCCGGGCTCTCCAGCCCTTGACCGGCTCCTGCACGCCGCCCGGTTGCTCGACCAGCCTCTGGTGCTCAGCGACGCGGCCGGCGCGGCGGCGCTCGCTCGGGCCGCCCCCGAGCTGCGCGTCGCCGTCGCCCGGGACTGCCTGGGCGCGCTGCCCGTGGACGACCACGTGGAGCCGGCCGAGTCCGACACCGCGCTGTTGATGTTGTCCTCGGGCAGCACCGGTGTGCCCAAGGCCGCGCGCCTGACACACGCGGGTTTGGCGGACTTCGCGGCGAGCAGTCGGCGGATCCTGGACGTGCGGCCGGACGACACCATGGTGAACTGGCTGCCGGTCGACCACAGCGGCGCGTTCCTGCTGTACCACCTGCTCGCGGTCTTCACGGGCTGCACCAACGTGCACGCGCCGACCGACTGGGTCCTGGCCGAGCCTCTGCGCTGGCTCGACCTCCTTGACGAGCACCGGGCACGTCATACCTGGGCGCCGACGTTCGCCTACCAACTCGTCGCGGACGCGCTGGCCGAACGGCCGGACGGGCGCTGGAACCTCGATGGTCTGAAGACCATGGTGTGCGCCGGCGAGCAGATCTCGCTGCCGGTGCTGCGGCGCTTCCTCGACGCCACGGCTCGGCACGGGGTACGCGAGGAGCACATCGTTCCCGCGTGGGGGATGGCCGAGACCGTCACGGGCGTCACCTACGGTCGGCTCGACCGGCCGGACACTGTGCACCGCCTGCTCAAGAGCAGCCTCGGCGGCGACATCGTACCCGCCGACGAGGGAACGCCGGAGGACGAGTGCGTCACCTTCGTCGCTTGTGGAGCACCGGCGCACGGGGTCACCCTGCGTGTCCTGGACGACCTCGGCGAGGTCGTGCCCGAGGGCAGGATCGGACGGCTGCAAGTCCATTCGCCGGCCCGCCTCACACCCGGCTACGTGAACAACCCGGAGGCCGACGCAGCCGTCTTCCCCGCCGGGCGGGATTGGCTGGACACCGGTGACCTGGCTTTTCTCGACCACGGACAGGTCGTGATCACCGGTCGGCGCAAGGACGTAATCATCCTCAACGGGCTCAATTTCTACTGCCACGAAGTGGAGGAGGTTGCCGCCGCCGTCGACGGTGTCCGGCAGGGGGAAGTGGCCGCCTGCGGCATACCGGACCAGAACAGCGGCACGGAGGCACTGGCCGTGTTCTTCGTCAGCCGAGGTGCCGAGGAGGACGTGCGGATCGCGGGCGAGGTGAAAGCGGCGCTGTTCACGAGGCTCGGGCTCATCACCGCCCATGCCCTGCCCGTTCTTCGGGACGAGTTCCCGAGGACGCCCGCGGGGAAGGTGCGCCGCACCAAGCTCCGGGACCACCTGATGAGCGGCGGCTTCGACACTGGCGCCGCCCCGCGTACGCGGCTGGATTCCGGGGCTTTGACGAAGGTGGTGTGCGACGAACTCGATGTCGTCCTGGGGCGCCCGGTGGACGAGAACAGGCCGTTCTATGAGCTCGGCCTGACCTCTGTCCTTCTCGTACGCCTGCGGACCCGGCTGGCGGAGCGGCTCGGGACACCGATCGCGCAGACCGCGTTCTTCGAGCACCCGACGGCTACCGCGCTCGCCGCACACCTGTCCGCCCTCGGCGCGTTCGACGAGGGCGGAACGGGGGCGGAACGCCCCGGAGGCGGGGACGAACGTTCGTATGGCGACACCTCCCCGGCGGATACCACTCCGGCAGGCACCTCCCCGGCGGACACCGCTCCGGCCGACACAGATGACCGGCGCGTCGCGGTCATCGGACTCTCGCTGCGCTTCCCGGGGGCGGACTCGCCGGAGCGGTTCTGGGCCAATCTGCGCGACGGTGTGGACAGCGTCCAGGTCTTCGGTGAAGAGGAACTCGCGGCGACGGGTCTCACCCCGGAGCAGCGGTGCGCCCCGGACCTGGTGCCCGTCGCCGGAATCCTCGACGGGGTCGAGGAGTTCGACACGGACTTCTTCGGCATGAGCCCCAAGGAGACCGAACTCACGCACCCCGCGCACCGGCTGTTCCTGGAGAGCTGCCACCGGGCGCTGGAGGAGGGCGGGTACGCGGTGGCCGAACCGGGCACCAGGATCGGGGTGTTCGCGGGTTCGGGCATGAACCTGTACGACCACCAGCAGCAGGCATCGACCGGAGCGCCGTCCGGGCCGTACGACGGAACGGATCCCGTCACCGGCATGCAGTCAGCCGTCGGCAGCCGGCCGGACTTCCTCGCCACCCGCGTTGCCTACCGGCTCGGGCTCACCGGCCCCGCCATCGGCGTGCAGACGGCCTGCTCGACCTCGTTGGTCGCCGTGCACTTGGCGGTGCAGGCGCTGCTGACCGGTGAGGCGGACCTGGCGCTCGCGGGCGCCGCGGCCGTGCACCTGCCTCAGGAGACCGGTTACCGCAGCCACCCCGGGTCGATCCTGTCGCCCACCGGGCGCTGCCGGCCCTTCGACTCGGAGGCAGACGGCACGGTCGGCGGCAACGGTGTGGCCGCCGTCCTGCTTAAGCGGCTCGACCGGGCGCTGGCCGACGGGGACACCGTTCACGCGGTGATCCTGGGCTCCGCGGTCAACAACGACGGCGCGGGGAAAGTTGGCTTCAGCGCACCGGGCGTCGCGGGTCAGGTCGACGTCGTGCGGCAGGCGCTGCGCAGAGCATCCGTCCCCGGAGAGTCGATCTCGTACGTCGAGGCGCACGGGACCGGGACGCGGATCGGAGATCCGGTGGAACTGGAGGCGCTCGGCCGGGCGCTCGGCGAGGGCACCGGGCGCACCGGCTTCTGCGCGGTCGGTTCGGTGAAGTCGAACATCGGGCATCTCGACAGCTGCGCCGGAATGGCCGGGCTGATCAAGACAGTCCTCATGCTGCGCCACCGCACCCTGGTGCCGACTCCGCACCTGAACCGTCCCAACCCGGAAGTCCAGCTGGACGGCGGACCGTTGACGCTTGCCACCGAGCTGCGCCCATGGTCGGTGCCGGACGGTGTACCGCGCCGGGCCGGTGTCAGCGCCCTCGGCGTCGGCGGCACCAACGCCCATGTGGTCCTGCAAGAGGCTCCACCCGTGACTCCGGCGGCCCCACCCGAACTGCCCGTCCTCGTGCCGGTGTCGGCCCGGGACGTCGAGGCCCTGGACGAGTTCACCGTACGGCTTCGCGACCGGCTGCGGCAGCGGCCGGAACTTGCGGCCACCGACGTGGCCGCCACCCTGGCGCTCGGCAGGCCGCACCACGCGGCACGCACCGTGGCTGTGGGCCGGACAGCCGAGGAACTTGCCCTCGCTCTCAAGGAGCGACAGCCCGCGTCGCCTGCTCCGCTCGGAGCGGTTGCCTTCGCCTTCCCCGGACAGGGCAGCGCACGGCGTGGCATGGCAAGCGGCTTGTACGCCGTGTCTCCCGCCGCCCGGCGGACGCTTGAGCGGTGCGCGGAGATCTACGCCGAGGAGTTCGGCGGCACGCTGCTGCCGCGCATGCTGGACGGAGCCGTGACCGAGAGCGAGGTCTGGCCGACCGAGACGGCCCAAGCCGCTCTGTTCGCCCACCAGGCGGCGCTCGCCGACGTGTGGCGCGCCGCAGGCATCAGCCCCGCTCTGCTGCTGGGCCACAGCGTGGGCGAGTACGCGGCGCTGTACGCCGCCGGCGCCCTGACCCTGGAGGACGGGCTGCGTCTCACCGCTTGGCGCGGGCAACTGATGCACACGGCCTGTCCGCCGGGCGGCATGCTCGCCGTCCGAGCCGACCGGGCCGCCGCTGAACGCATCGCCCACACCGCCGGTGCGGAACTCGCCGCGGTCAACGGCCCGCGCGCTCAGGTGCTCTCCGGTGCACCGCACAGCCTTCAGGAGGCGGCTCGCCTGCTCGACCAGGCCGGGCTGAGATGGCGGACGCTGGCCGTCGACCGGGCGTTCCACTCGACGGCGATCGAACCGGCGCTGCGTGAATTTCGCGCCCATGCCGAGAAAGTGACGTACAGCCGGCTCCACACTCCGCTGGTGACGTCGGCGGACGGCGAGGTCCGCCATGTCGGCTGGACGGTCGACGCCGACTACCTCTGCCGTCAGGCACGGCAGCGGGTCCGCTTCGACCTGGCCATGGACGTGGCCGCCGCCCACGGGTGCGAGGAGTTCGTGGAGATCGGGGCCGGGGCCACTCTCACCGGCCTCGGCCGCCACTGCGTGCCGGCGAGCCGTTGGCTGAGCGGGCAGGGAGAGGGCGACGGGGCGGCAGGGCAGGCGCATGGGCTGCTCACCGCGCTCGGCTCGCTGTACCGCAGGGGAGCCGATCTCGACTGGCGCGCGCTCACTCGCGGCGGAGGCCGGGTGTCGCTGCCGGGGCATCCCCTGCGACGGCAGCCGGTGGCATTCCCGGCCATGCCGGCCGTGCTGGCCGTGCGGACGCCCGAGCCACCCACCGCTCCGAAGGCACCGTCTGTCGCGGCAGGCGAACTGCTGGATTCTGTACGGCAGTTGACAGCCGACAAGGTTGGCAGGCAGCTGGCCGAAGTCACGCCCGACAGCTCGTTCTTCGAGCTGGGCGCCGACTCGCTCTCGCTGATGGGCATGACGACCGAGATGGAGGAGCGATACGGGGTACGCGTCCCGGTCCGGGAACTCTTCGACTCGGCCGACACCCCGCGCGGGCTGGCTGAACGCCTGGCAGAGCTACGGGGCAACACGCGAGAGACACCGGAAGCGGCGGTCGCCTCGGTGTCCGTGGCGCGCGCGGTGCCGCCGGCGCCTCCTGCATCCCCGGAACTCCAGGCTCTGTTCAGCCAGCAGCTGCAACTGACGGGGCAAGTCGTCGACCACGTCAACGGATTGATTTCCCGTCAGCTCGACGTGCTCGCGTCCGCCAACGGGACGCTGTCGGCCGCGGCCGTCCCGGCACCGGTGCCCCAGGCCCCGGTCCGAACAACTACCCGGACCCCGCGTCCCGAACCGTCGTCCGCCACCGCCGAACCCGCACCCGCCCTCTCTACGGGCTGCGACTTCAGCCTCTACTTCTTCGGCGACTATCCGCAGGACACGGACGACGACAAGTACGCGCTGATCATGGAGGCTTCGGACTTCGCCGACCAGCACGGGTTCCACGCCCTGTGGTTCCCGGAGCGCCACTTCAACTCCTTTGGCGCGCTCTTTCCGAACCCGTCCGTGCTCGGCGCCGCGCTCGCGGCCAGGACCAGCCGGATCCGGCTGCACGCGGGTTCCGTCGTGCTGCCGCTGCACCATCCGGTCCGGGTGGCGGAGGAGTGGTCGGTCGTCGACAACATCTCCCGCGGCAGGGCCGGGCTATGCGTCGCGAGTGGCTGGCATGCCACCGACTTCGCCCTCGCCCCGGAGCACTTCGGCCGACACCGCGAGGTGATGTTCGAGCACCTGGCGACGGTACGGCAGTTGTGGTCCGGTCAACCGGTGACGACGACAGCGGGCGACGGGCAGCCCGTGGAGATACGGCTGCACCCCCGACCCGTACAGAAGCAACTGCCCATGTACGTGGCCGTGGTGGGCAATCCGGACAGCTACCGCCGGGCCGCCGCCGAGGGCCTGGGCGTGGTCACCAACCTGATGACGCAGACCGTTGAGCGGCTGGCGGAGAACATCGCACTGTACCGGCGCACCCGCGCCGAGCACGGCCTCGACCCGGCGGCGGGCCGCGTGGTGGTGTTGGTGCACAGCTACCTGGGCGAGGACGCGGAGCGTGCGCGCTCCGAGGCGTACCGGCCGTTCGTCTCCTACCTGCGTTCCTCGCTTTCGCTCTTCGACCAGGTGACGAACAGCCTCGGCGTCGATGTCGACCTGGACAACACCCCCGAGGAGGACGTGGAGTTCCTGCTCGGGCGCGCCTACGAGCGCTACTGCGACTCGCGTGCCCTGATCGGCGACGAGCACACGGCTGCCGGGACGGTGCGCCGTCTGATGGACGCCGGGGCGGATGAGATCGCCTGCTTCGTGGACTTCGGCGTGCCGAAGGACAAGGTCCTCGCGGCGCTGCCCCTGCTTGACCGGCTACGCCGCCGCGAGCGGCCCGAGGTGGCGGAGCCGGTCGCGCTCGTGCCACGGTCCATGCCGCTCACGCCCGCGCAGCGCCGCATCTGGTTCCTGGAGCGGCTGCATCCCGGGACCCGTATGTACCACGAGCCCAAGGCGATCCGTCTCGACGGCCCGCTGGACGTCGCCGCGCTGCGGCGGGCACTGCAAGAGGTCGCTGACCGGCAACCGGCGCTGCGCACGGTGTTCGGTGACCACGACGGAGTGCCCTACCAGCAGATACGCGACCGAATACTGCTCGACTGTCCGGTCGACGACCACACCGGGGCGACAGAGCAGGAGGCGCTGCGCGTCGCCCTGGCCACCGAGGGGAACCGGATCCTCGACCTGGGCGCCGGGCCGCTGGTCGGCGCCCGACTGCTGCGCCTGTCGCAGGAGCGGCACCTGCTCTTCCTGATGGCCCATCACATCGTCTTCGACTCCTCGTCCACGGTGGTGCTGGTCCAGGACCTCGCCGCCTGCTACCAGGCCCGGTCACACAGCGCCCCTGGGCTGCCGCCTCTGCCCGACCTGCCCCCGGCCGCCCCGCCGGACCCCGCCGCACTCGCCGCTTCCCTCGACTTCTGGCGCTCTGAACTGGCCGACGCCCCCGACCTCGACCTGCCCACCGACCGGCCCCGACCGCCCGTCCGGTCCGGAGCCGGAGCGAGCCTCGCCCACGCTCTGGACGCCGACCTCGTCGGCAGACTGCGCACGTTCGCCGCCGCGCACCGCGCCACCCTCTTCATGACCCTGACCAGCGCCATCGGCGCGACGCTCGGCCGGTTCGCGGGACAGCGGGACGTGCTGCTCGGCACCGCCGTCGCGGCTCGCCCCGCCGGCGCCGGGCAATACGTCGGCCTCTTCCTCGACACCGTGCCGTTGCGCCTCGACCTCACCGGCGACCCGGACTTCCCAACGCTGCTCGCCCGCGTACGCGACGGCAGCATGGCGGCGTACGAACACCGTGACGTCCCCTTCGACGAGCTTGTGGGTGCGCTGAACCCGCGCCGGGACCCGGGCCGCAACCCGCTGTTCCAGGTGATGGTGGAGTACGAGAACGAGGGCGAGGTGGACTTCGACCCGCCGCGGCTGACGGCCACCCTGCTCGACACGCCGAGCGAACGCGCCCCGTTCGACCTCAGCATCTACCTGACCCACCACCGGGACGGCGTGCGATTCACGGTCGAATACGACACGGCCCTCTTCGACGAGGGCACCGTACGCCGTCTCGTGGACTACGTGGAGCAGGTGCTGCGCCGCGCCCTGGATGCTCCCGGCGCGCCGCTCGCCGAGCTGACCGCCATCACAGACACCGACCGTGCCGCCCTGGCCCTGCTGGGGCACTTGGACGAGCCGCCGCCCGCCGCCGCGCACACCTTGCACGGTCTGTTTGAGCGGCAGGCACGACGGACCCCGGACGCTGTCGCGCTGATCAGCGGTGAACAGCGCAGCACATACGGGGAACTGGAGAACAGCGCCAACCGGATGGCCCGCCGACTGCGCGCCCGGGGCGCGGTGACCGCGGAGCGCGTGGCAGTGCTGCTGCCCCGCGGCCCGCAGCTGATCATCGCCCTGCTGGCCGTGCTCAAGAGCGGGGCCGCCTACCTGCCCGTCGACCCGTCACTGCCCACCCCCCGGATCGCCGCACTGCTCGACGACGGCGCACCCGTCCTGCTGCTGACCAACGACGCCGCCCTCGCGCGGCACCCGGAGCTCGCGCCACGAGTGCCCGTGCAACTGGCCGACGAGGTCGACGACACACTCCCGGCCGAACCACTGGAGGACGCCGCGGCCCGACCCGAGGACCCGGCGTACTGCATCTACACCTCTGGCTCGACCGGCCACCCCAAGGGTGTTGTCGTGCCCCACCGCGGCCCGGCGAACCTCGTCCGCGGACACCTGGAGCGGCATCCCGCGCTGCGTACCCTCCAGTGGACCTCGCCCGCGTTCGACGTCAGTGTGCAGGAGATCTTCACCACGCTGGCCGCCGGAGCCGCGCTCGTCCTGATCGACGACGAGGCGCGGCACGACCCCGCAGCCCTGGCCGAGGCCGTGCGCCGGCACGAGGTGGAGCGGCTGTTCATGCCCTGCACCCCGCTGAAGTACCTGATCGAGACGGGCCCCGAACTGCCGTCCCTGCGCGAGCTGTACTCGGCCGGCGAGGCCCTGCAACTCACCGACGCGTTCCGCCGCTTCCTCGCCGCCCACCCCCGGTGCGCCCTGTACAACCAGTACGGGCCCACGGAGGCGTCGATCATCGTCACCTCCCACCGCGTCGACCCCGCCGCCGGCGAGTGGCCGCCGATCGGCAGGCCGGTATCTGGAGCGCGGATCCGGCTGCTGGACGGCGCCGGGCGGGACGTGCCTGTGGGCGCCGTCGGCGAGATCCACATAGGTGGTGTGCCAGTCGCCCATGGCTACCACGCCCGGCCCGAGGAGACCGCGGCAGCCTTCCTCGACGGGGGCCCGGAAGCGGTGCTGTACCGGACGGGTGACCTCGGCCGCTGGCGCGCGGACAGCACCCTCCAGTACCACGGCCGCACCGACGATCAGGTCAAGATCCGGGGCCATCGGGTGGAACCCGGCGAGATCCAGGCGGCATTGACCGCGCTCCCCGGCGTCCGGGACGCGGCCGTCGTGCCCCGCCGCGACCGGCACGGCGACCTGGAACTCATCGCCTACGTGGTGCCCGCGACCCCGGCCGCCGATATGCGTGAGCTGCGCACCGCGCTCTCGACGGGACTTCCCGGCCATCTGATGCCCCGTCACTGGACGTGCCTGGAACGGCTCCCGGTCAACGCCTCAGGCAAGCTGGACCGCGACGCGCTGCCCGAACCCACGGCAGACGCCGAGTCCGGGGAGACCGAGGCCGGGCCCGCCTCCCCACTGGAGAAAGCCCTGCACGACCTGTGGTGCGAGGAACTCGGCGCCCTGCGGATACCGGTGACCCGTTCCTTCTTCCAGCTGGGCGGTCACTCCCTCAGCGCGATCCGGCTGCTCAACCGGATGCAGGAGCACCTCGACATCGACCTGACCATGGCCGACTTCTTCCTCGATCCCAGCATCCGGGCCATCGCGACCCGCCGCGAACCAGCGGTACCCGAGGAGGACCGGGTGGTGGACACCGCGCCGATGCCGTCCACGCTGCGCCGGCTGTGGCGGCGCCACCACGATCGCTCCGACCCGAGTGTCTACAACGTCGCTCACCGCATCGACCTGCACGGCGAACTGGACCCCGGAACTCTGGCCCGCGCCCTGGAGGACCTCGTGGGCCGGCATCACGCGCTGCGCAGCAGAGCCGTAGAGGGCTCAGGTCAAGGCGAGGGTGTGCGCGAGTACGCGGTCGAGGTGCTGGCGGACGTCCCCGTGGATCTGCCGGTCACCGATCTCTCCGCACACGCCAAGGACGCCGCATCCGTCGAGCGGTGGTGCCAGGAGCAGGTGTCCGGCGCGCTCGCCATGGATCGCGCACCCCTGTTCCGCTTCCGCCTCGCCCGCCTCGGCCCGGATCGCTGGGTGCTCGTGACCGTGTTCCACCACGCGATCGTCGACGGCTGGTCCATGGGTATCGTCTGGCGCGAACTTCAGGAGCTGTACAACGCACGGAGTGCTGGTGCTTCTGCCCAGCTTCCCCCCGTTGCCGCTCAGTTCACCGATTTCGCGCGGGCCGAGCACGAACTGGGGGACGGACGCAGGGCGGAACTCGAACGGTTCTGGCGCACCGAACTCGACGGCGTAGCCCTGCGCCCGGCCCTGCCCTACGACCAGCCGCGGCCCAGAACACTGTCCGGCCGGGGCGCGCTGCACACCTGGACCATCGACGCCGACATGACCCGCGGGGTCGCGGACACGGCGGCCCGTCTGGGCACGACCCCGTACGCCGTGTTGGCCTCCGCGTTCGCCACATGGCTGGCCGGACTGTGCGGTACGCCCGGTGACGTGGTGCTGGCCGCGTCGAGCGCGAACCGTACGGGACGCGAGCGCTCGGATGTGGTCGGGCTGCTGGGCGACGCGGTTCTGCTGCGCGCCCGGACCAGTGAGGCGCGAACCTTTGCCGACCTCGTGACGTGGCTGGGCAAGACCCTCTTCACCGCTTTGGACCACCAGGACCTGGCGCTGACGGACGTGATCGAACTGGTCTCCCCCGAGACCGGGGACGAGCTTTTTCCCACCGTGCTGTTCACCGTGGTCACCACTCCGCCACCCACCCTCGACCTGCGGTCGGTGTCGGTCTCGATGCGAGGCCTACCCATATCCGGTGTAGCACGCAACGAGCTCTACGTCGTCGTGTCTCCAGGGGAAGAAACCATGACCATCACTTTCGAATACTCCACAGACCTGTTCACCCCTACGACCATCGAAAGGTGGGCGCGATCCTTCACCAAGGTCCTGCGAATGGCGACGGAGAACCCCGAGGGTCCACTGGAAAGCCTGCGAACATGAATCATTGGGTACCGTTCCGCGATCGGCCTCGGCGACACGTGCCACGGCTGCCAACCGGTGGTCCGCGAATTGATCCCTCGTCAGTTCACCGATGTCCAAAGATGATTCATCGACGGCGAACCGGTGCGGCTCATCTCTTGCCTGGTCCTTTCCTCGGCGGCGCGTCGCGGCCGACGTCCGGCGTCGGGAACGGGCGCGGAGTCCGACGTCTTCTCTCTCGCGGAGACCACCGTTGTTTCCGGCTTCCGGCGAGGGCCGTTCACCCGCGAGAACGTGGCGCAGTCCGAATTCTTCAGCCGGATTCAAGTGGCCTTTCCAGAGATTGTCTTCGCCGATTCGCTCACCGGGGGCCTGCACCGGATCTTGGACCACCGGAGGGACATGGATCTTGATGGTCCAGGAGAACGGAGTCGCTGTGGGGATGCGGCACCGGGTTTGGTCGCGTCGTGTGCGTTGGACTCCCGGGTCAGCAGCTCGTCCGGGAGGGCGTCCGGCCCCGATACCCGTGCGGAGAGATCTGCGATCTCCTGGCGCTCCGCCGCCAGTTCGCGCACCTTCCTCCGGGCCCCTGAGAAGCGTTCGACAGCCTGCGCCCATCATCGCCCTGTAGCTTCAGTATCTCCTGGAGCCCCTGCCGAGGACACACTCCTCGGCAGGGGCTCCCGCTTGCCGACGCCGGCGTTCTTCGCCGGCTTACCCCACCAGAAGCGTCCGACGAAGTCGGCACGGTTGCTTCGCCGTCCGAGCTGGCCGCGCGTCCCCGGGTTCAGGTCGCGAACCGGGCATCTCCGTTGTACGGCCGGGGTGTTGAGGGCCGAACGGGTGTGGGTGGGGAACGGAATCGGTTCGGGCCCGGTGGTTGTGGGGGCTTCGGTGCGCTCATATGCTGCCGAGAGCTGCCGTTTGAAACCTTTCAATCGTTGAGGGTGCGGCCGTGTGGAGGGGAGGTGGGTCGCCGGTGTTTCGCCTGGTGGTGGTGCCGGTTCTCTTGGTCGGTCTGCTGTTGTCGGGGGTCGGGCCGGCGAGCGCGGAGCCGGTGAGCGTGCGGCCGGGGGCGGAGCGCACCGTGACGCTGGTGAACAAAGACGCCGAGGGCAACGCCGCGATCCGGTTCGATGTGCGCGGTGAGGCCATCGACGCGCACGACGGGCAGATCCAGCGCTTCGGTGACACGTACTACCTGTACGGCACTTCGTACGGGTGCGGTTATGAGTGGAATACGCCCGGGGCGCCGTTCTGTGGTTTTGTCTCCTACAGCTCGCCCGACCTGGTGAACTGGACTCCGCGCGGGCCCTTGTTCGACGCGAGTACGCCGACCTGGCAGAGCCGGTGCGACGGCAGTACGTACGGCTGTTACCGGCCGCACCTGGTCCACAACAAGCGGACCGGCGAGTACGTGCTGTGGATCAACACCTACGACAACGGGGTCGGGTACCGGGTCTTCACCTCGAAGAGCCCGGTGGGTGGATTCGTCGAGGTCGCGGAGCCTGATCTCGCCGCGCCCGAGGGGCCGCCGCGAGGTGTCAACTACGGCGACCACCAGGTCTTCGTGGACGACGACGGTCAGGCGTACCTCGCCTTCACCGATTGGCGGCGCGACGGTGATCTGATCGTGGAGCGGCTGGACGATACGTACACGACGGGATCAGGTGACTGGAACCGGGTGGGAGTTCGCCGTACCGAGGCGCCGACGATCTTCAAGCGTGGTGGTACCTACTACCTCACCTACTCCGACCCGAACCGCGGCTACGCGACCACGGGCACCGGGTATGTCACCGCGGCCAGTCCGCTCGGCCCGTGGACCGGTACCGGTGTGACGCCGGATGCCTGGTCGGCCGACGGCGGCGCGCTCCGCATCGACGGCGGCGACACCGGTCTCAGCAGGGCAGGGGAGAGCTGGGGCGACTACACCTTCCGTGCGAAGGTGACGCCCGAGCGGGCGGCTGCGAGTGACTACGGGCAGGTGGGCCTGGTGGTCCGTGCCTCCAACGCCGGCAACCACCAGTGGCTGATCGGCAATTACCCGCATCCGGGCGCGACGGGCGGCAATCTTACGAAGGTGATCCCCGGCCGCCCGACGACCACGGTTCCGCTGCCGATGCCGATCACCACCGGCCAGAGCTACGACATCGAGCTCAGAGTCGCGGGCGACACGATCGAGACCCGGATCGACGGGCAACTCGTGGACACCACCACCGGGCTCGCGGCCACCAGCGGCAGAGTCGGCTTCCGGCAGAGCGACGGTGACGGTGAACGCGCCACGGTCGAGGGGGTGTCGGTGTCGGCTCCGGACGGGACGGTGCTGCTCGCGGACGACTTCACGGACGGCCTGGGCAAGTGGGACACCCCTGGCACGGTGATCACCGGCACCAACCTCACCACCACGTCGTGCGGCGGTCAGCCCACCGATGTACTTCCGATCAGGACGAAGACCGGCACGGTCCATCTCTACCAGTCGGACGTCTGGATGGACGGCAAGGCCAACGAGGCCCTCGCCAAGCACTATTGGCAGCCGCTGAGGTTCGACGACGCGGGCGCGATCCAGCCGATCGAGTGCGGAAACTCCTACCGGGTCACCATCCCGACAGGGCGCCCGACGGAGCTTCCGCCACCGGCCGCGATCTCCACCGGCCACGCCGGTTACCGCACCCACTGGGATGTGAGCGGTGGGCTCGCGCGGGCGCAGACCTTCACCGTTCCGAAGCACGGCAAGCTGACCGGGGTGCGCTTCACGAGCTTCCGGAGCGGCCACCCGGACGGTCCCCTGACCCTGGAACTGAGGCGCGTCCAGGACGGCGTGATCGGCGCGACGGTCCAGTCCGTCGAGATCCCCGCGAACCAGGTGTCGTGGGCCGCTCGTTGGGTCAGCCTCCGGCTCGACCGCCGGCTGCCGGTCCGGGCGGGCGATCAGTTCGCGGTGACCATCGGCACGAAGTCGACGTCCGGCGCGTACGGCATCGCCTACACCGATACCGCCCCGTACGCCGGGGGCCAGGCCATGATCAGCCACGATTCCGGGTCGACCTGGCAAGTCGAGACCGGCCGGAGCCTGCACCTCGAAGCGGAGGTCACGCCCTGAATCCTCGCGTTCGGTCAGCACCGGGAAGTGAAGTGCGGTGGCGCGGCGGCCGTTTCGTGCAGATGACGAATCCGCACGAAACGGCCGAGACGCGTCGGCAGCTGACCGCCTGACATCGGGGACGAGCGGGCCGGCTTCTTGGTCATGTCCGGCGGGCTACCGCCGGCGTGCGTCCGGGCGCTGCGGCGCCTCACCCAGGACGGTGGCGAACAGCGCGTCACGGAGCGCCACTTCGCGCGGGTCGTTCCACAGGTGGAAGCCGCACCGGTTCATGGCGTAGGCGAATCCGACACCGGTGTCCGGGTCGGCGAAGGCGAACGATCCACCCAGTCCCATCGTGCCGAACGCCGTGCCCGCGGAGGAGCCGAAACGGAACCGGGGAAAGGGCTTCATGTAACCGAGGGAGTAGAGCGTGTCGACACGCAGCACCTGGTCCCGCAGCCCTTCGGAAGGCGAGCGAGCGGCGCGGGTGAGGGCCCCCAGGGTGGCCGGGGCCAGGCCGAGTGCCTTGCCTCCGGTCGCGGCATCGCCGTACAGCTTGGCGATCGAACGCACCTCGCCGATGCCGTTGGCGGCGGGTATCTCCAGGGCGTGCACGTCCGGGCGGTTGAATGCCTCGACCTTGCTCAGCTCCCTGGGATTGCCGAACGCCCGCGCGGAGAGGCTGCGCGGGTTGCTGAAGGCCAGAACGAACGGCAGCGGCATCTCGCCGACATGCAGGAGCATTTCGAAACCGGCGAAGCCGTGGATGTGCGCGATGAGCTCCGGATCCACCGTCGACGGCAGCCCGATATGGAACTCCGCTTCGAGCGGGGCGGCGATCTCCTCGGCGAAGTAGCGGCCCAGGCCGCGCCCTTGGGGGTCCACCCGGCGGATCAGTTCACTCTCGTAGTAGCCCAGGGTCTGCCCGTGGTAGCCGTGCCGCGTCCCCGGTGTCCACGCCGGGCGCTGCTCGGCCAGCGCCGCGGACAACACGCGCGGATCCGCGAGGTCCGCCAGCTTCAACTGCCGGTCGATGACCGGCAGCCCGGCTTGGTGCGACAGCAACTGGCGTACGGTGACCTCACTCTTGCCGGCCTCGGCGAACTCGGGCCAGTAGGCGGCCACCCGTTCGTCGTAACTCAGCAGTCCCCGTGCGTGGGCGACCGCGACCGCCAGTGACGCGACCCCCTTGGTGGTGGAGTACACCGGCACCAGCGTGTTCTCCCGCCAGGGCTCCCGGGTCAGGCCGTTGCGGTAACCACCCCAGAGGTCAACGACCTTGACCCCGTCCCGGTAGACGGCACACGCGGCACCGATCTCCCGGCCGTCGGCGAAGTTCCGCCGGAACGCGTCCGCGACGGCACCGTAGCCCTCGTCCACATCGCCGTGGACCATGGCCATCGGCACATCGAGTCTCAACACCATACGAGAACAGTAAAGCGCTCGATGGGCTTTCGACCTGGCAGCCCTGACGGTGCGCCGGATGCTGCCACTGCCACGGCCACAGCTGCGACGGCCCGGACCCTGGTCCGGCAAGTCCCCCCACGCGATGCCGCATTGACGTGATTTACCGATGATCGTAGGCTGCCTCGCCGTCAGCTCCGACCGTGCCCGTGACCCAACTCCCCGGCGTACGCAGGGCCGTTACCGTCAAGGCCGCTGCTCGACCGGCACGTACGTCCGCACCACTCCGTACCCACGATTCCGGACCCACGATTCTGGGAGACGCATGTGAAAAGACGTCGCGCGGCCACCTGGGCCGCCTCATCACTCGTCGCCACCCTCATGCTGGCCGGCACTCTCACAGGCCCCGTCGCCGCGGCGCAGGACCGGGCGGGGGAAGTCGCCGGTGCGGCCGAGCCCGTCACGCACGCGGAGAACGACCGCGTCCCGGAGGGCTCCGTCTGGACGCAGAGTTACTTCCCGTCCGCGGACGACTCCGGCACCGAACTGCACGCCGATGTCCTGCTTCCCGAGGCACTCGCCAAGAAGAAGAAGCGGGTGCCCGTCATCCTGTCGGTCGGTCCGTACTTCGGGCACTCGGGGCAGACCGGTGTCGAGGACTGGACGCACACCGGCCCCTCGGCCCGCTTCCAGGACTTCATCGAGGGCACGGACCTCTTCGACGAGGGGTACGCCTTCGTCATGGTGGACCTGCGCGGCTTCGGTGGCTCCACCGGCTGTCTCGACTGGGGCGGTCCGGGTGAGCAGGCCGACGTCGAGGCCGCCATCGACTGGGCGGCGAAGCAGCCGTGGTCCACCGGGGCGGTCGGTATGTACGGCAAGTCGTACGACGCCGTGACCGGGCTCATCGGCAACAACCTGGACCAGCGCGCGCTCAAGGCCGTCGTCGCCCAGGAGCCCGTGTGGGACATGTACCAGTACATCTACTCCAACGGCGTGCCGCGCCCCAACGTCACCGGCACCGCCAACGCCTACAACTCCATCGCCACCCTTGGCCAGATGGCGGACGACGACGCGCGCTATCTGGCCAACGCCCGCTGGGAGGAGACCCACCCGGAGTGCCTCACCGAGAACTCGGCCGGCTACCGAATAGCCGACCAGCGTGACAAGCACTGGACCTCCCGTGACCTGGCCAGGATGGCCAAGCGCACCGACACCCCGCTGTTCGTCACACAGGGCTTCATCGAGAACAACACCAAGCCCGAGGAGATGCAGGAGTACCTCGCCAACCACAAGGGCCCCGAGCGCGGGTGGCTCGGACAGTGGGACCACGTGCGGGGCGGCGACCGCACCAGTGACGGGCGTCTGGCCATGGGCCGCGAGGGCTGGTACGACGAGACGCTCTCCTTCTACGACCAGTACCTCAAGGGCATCAAACCGAAGGTCGACTACCCGGCCTACTCGGTCCAGGACTCCACCGGCACCTGGCGCGCGCAGAAGACGTGGCCCGTCGTGGAACGGTCCGTCACCCTCCCGCTCGGCGACGGCTCGTACGTGGACGACGGCGGAGTCTCCGCGCTCCTGGGCCTGGGTCGGGGCCTGGGCCCGTCCGGCGATGCGACGCCGCGGCAACGCCAACAGCCTTCCGGCGAGTGGGACATGGAGAACGCTCCCGCGCTCGACCCGGCCGCGCCGAAGGGCCTGGCCGAGGGACTGGCGAAGCTCCAGAAGTCCGGCGAGATCACGTCCAGCTTCTTCGTCTGGTCCAAGCCGGTGAAGCAGGCCGTACGGGTCACCGGCACTCCGCAGGTCTCGCTGACCGCCAAGGGCGAGGGCAACGTCATGGTCAAGCTGTACGACGTCGCCCCGGACGGCACCGCCGTCATGTTCGACGAGCAGGTCTCCCTGCTGGATTCGGGCAAGTTGACGGTCGACCTCAAGGCCACCGACTGGACCCTGACGACCGGGCACGTCCTGGCGGTGGAGATCGGCTCCATCCAGACCGGCTCATGGCGTGACACGCCCTCCGGCGAGACGATCAAGGTCAAGAACACCCGGATCGAACTGGCCCTGGACAACCCGGCCGACGACCGCGCCACCGCCGGGGCCCGCGCACCGTTCCTGGACACCTATCTGCGCCAGTACACGGTGGATCTGCCGGCCGGCCCCGCATCGTTCACGGTGCCCACCGGCGGGCGCCACTGACCCTCCGGCGTGGCGTCCGAGGGCTTCCTGGGCATGGCCCACGACCAGGAAGCCCTCGGACACATCGTCCGGTTCATTTCTGCCGGTTCATTTCTGGCGGGTCACGTATCCGATGAGCTTGCCCATGTTCGACACGTACGCGGACGAGCTGATGCCGAGGGGGCGTTCCCGGGGCTGATACGGAGGTTCCAGCGGCGGGTCCTCGGGGTTGTACGGCGAGGTGTCGCGCGGGTCGCCGACGTTCTTGCTCATGTACGCCCGGCCGTCGTACGGCTCCGTCGAGCCCGGTCCCAGGTAAGGGTTGGTGACGGCGTCGAGGGGAGTGAGCCAGTGGTTCCTCGTCCCGAGGCCGTCCACCAAGGTGGCCGCTTCGGCGTCCGTGACCTCGGGCAACGGAAGAGGCGCGTCCCGCAGGAGGTCGGAGAGCTGAAGGTCTCGCGGGGAGAAGTAGCGGGGCAGCGGGATCCGGTCGCCGTGGCCATGGCCCCCGGCAGGGGTGAGCGGCGAACGGGCACGCAGGTCGGCCACCTCCGAGGGTGTGAGCGCGGCGAGTTGGGCGTAGGTGCTCCGCAGGGCGTCGACGTCGACCGACCGCCCTCCCGAGTAGTGACTCAGCGTGCTCGTGTGGTCGTAGTCGTAGTAATACGCGCCGTTGCGGATGTTCGAGCCGAAGCGATGGACGAACTTCGGGCGATTGGTGCCCAGTTCGACGAAGGTGGGGTGCGTGCGGCCGGCCAGCAGCGGGTTCTCCTCGATCTGACGGCTCGTCAGCAGACAGCTCTCCAGCCAGTCGAGAGCCTCGGGAACCCGGTTGAGGTAGGCGCGGTCGCCGGTCAGCCGGAAGTAGTGGAACAGCTGGGTGACATTGGTCTGAGTGGTGTGCGTGGTCAGGGCGCGCGGCTCGTAGGACCGGGCGCCGGCGGGTGCTCCCGCGGGCCTGCCGTTCCTGGCACGTGACAGATGCTGGAGGGCCCAGCCGGCCTGCGGTCCCGGCTGCTGCATACGGCGCAGGCACTCCATGGCGCGGTGCACCGGGGCAACGAGGTCGCGGCGGCCCAGTGCCGATACGCACATGATCAGGAACTTGATGTTCTCGCCGAGGACGTCGTCGTTGAAGGTGACGTGCTGCGTGTACTCGCCGTCCTCCATTCCGTGTTGGACGTCCTTCGGCAGCCACGGGGGGCGCTGTTCGGGCCACGGGGTACGGCTGACCGCCCCCGGGAAGGCGGGGTAACGCTGCGGCCAGCCTCCGTCGGCGGCGCCGCCGCGGAACTGGGACGCGAGCACGAAGTCGAGCGCCCGTTCCAGGGACCGCCTGAACCGGGGATCGCGGCGCTCGACGTAGAGCCGCAGGATCAGCTGGGCGGCGACCGAGGTGCCCGCGTCGTCGAAGGTGGCGTTGCCGTAGTAGTGCTGGAACTCCTCCAGGCGCCATCCGCCGGAGCCGATCGTGTCGTACCAGTCGCGCAGGGACTCCTCGCCGGCGAAGTCATGGATGTAGTTCCAGCCGCCGACGGGGAGTTGGGCCTCGACGAGCGCCAAGCCGGTACGGACGGCGGCCCGGTGGAAGAGCTCGTCGCCGGTCGCGTGGTACGCGTCGAGCATGCTGTGCCCGACGGACGGTGTACCGGGCGGCTGGACCCAGCACATGGTGCGCTTGGCCTCCATCTCGCCCCAGGTGACGGACAGGTCGGGGAGGTAGTTCCAGACGTATCCGCCCTTGTAGGAGACGGTCCCGTCCATGAAGGCGGCGGCCCGGCGCATCGCACGGACGGTCTCGGCCCGGCGGGCCGACGGGGCGGAAGCGGACTGCGCCGTCCCGGGCGGGAGCAGGGCGGCGGACGCGAGAATCGGGGTGACGGCGAGTTGGCTGAAGGTGCGGCGGCTCAGGGGCTTCTTCATCCGGTGAAGTGCCTTCCTCATGTGGTAGCCGAAGCGGGCGCGGCACATGAGAGATCTTCAAGTCGGTGAACACATATGCCGCGTTCAACAGAGAGAAGGTAGTGAGTCCCGCAAGGCCGTACAAGGATATGGACAGCACTTTCGTACGGGAACATGGATGCCTGCCGAGGCCGGAGCGGGTGCCGGCTGGGCCCGACTCGTGATCAGTTGTACGAGGAGGCCAAGAGGCGCAACGTCGAGGGCCGTTCGTCGATGAACAAGCAGGAGTTGCGCAAGGCGCTCGGACGCTGACGGCTACCGGCGTGACGGCGGCCGTGGCGTCGCGGTGCTCTCGCCCACGCGGGCCTCGACGCACTCCCGTTCACCGTCGGCCGACGCGGGGCTGAAGCAGGCGCGGACCGTGCCGCCGGACCGGGCCGCGGTCATGTCGGTGTAGACGTACGTCTCCGTGTCGGCCCTGTCCTTGACACGTACGCCGTGGTCCGGGCCGCCGACCGTGATCTCCAGCCGGTCGCCGATCCGCGTCCCCCACATCCGCGCCCAGCTCGCGCCGCACTTCTCGCTGTGGCGCACCTCCATATGGGCGCCGGTGGCGGTGCGGTACGTGGCGAGGGTGTCGGGCGCGATGCCGCAGACCAGGCGCATCGGGTCCCGGCCCTCGCAGTCCTCCGCGCGGCACTGGGCGGCGAGGGAGTACGGGGCGGAGGCCGGCAGCGATTCGTCCCCCGGGGTGTCCCCGTCCGGCAGCAGGACCAGTGCCAGTGCCACACCCCCGGCGAGCAGGGCGTACGCCGACGCCAGCACCACCATGAGCCGGCCCCTGCGGCGGCGCGGGCGCCCGGTCTCCGGAGCCCGCGCCTCCTCGGCGGCGGCGGAGGTGGCGGCGGCAGGGGCAGGGGCCGGCGCCGCCGCGCGTCCGCTCCAGGACGACTCGGCGATCTCCCACAGGGCCAGCAGCCGCCCGTCCGGTTCGTCCGCTTCCCGGCACAGCTCCTGTACGGCCTGACGAGGAGGCAGGCTCTTGCCGTTGAGGTAACGCTCCCAGGAGGACTTGCTGTACGTCGTGCGTTCCGACAGCGCGGCCAGGCTCAGCCCCGTACGGGCCCGCAGTCGCCGCAGCTCCTCGGTCAACCGGGCGTGTTCCGCGGTCACTTCGGTGCCGCCCCGCGCAAGGACTGCCAGGTGTGCGGGCCGATGACACCGTCCACGACCAGCCCGTCCCGGGTCTGGATCCGCTCCACCGCGCGCTGCGTCTGCGGGCCGAAGATGCCGTCGATGTCCCCCGGCGAGATGCCCGCCCGGCGCATCAGGCACTGTGCCTCGGCCACTTCGGGCCCCATGTGCGTGTACGCCAGGATGGTGTCCGTGGTGCTGCTGTGGCCCGCGTACCAGCGGCCGTCACGCTGCTCCGGCCGGCAGGAGTAGACGACCGGGATCAACGACTCGGACACGGTGGCCGGGACCGCGACCGAACCGGCGCGGTCCGCCAGCTCCGCGCGCGCGTCGGCGAGCCGCACCGCGAGCAGAAGCGCGGCGGAGACGGACAGCACCAGGGCCACGGCGCCCGCCGCGATCCCGGCGCGCAGCCGACGCCCGTACGGCTGCCGCTCCGTGGGCGGGTGCGACGGCGCCGCCGGGGTGTCTTCAGGACCGCTTCCCGGGGCATCCGCGGTGACCACGTGTCCCTCCGCCCAGCGCTCGGCGGCGATCTCGTGCAGTGCCAGCAGCCGGGTCGGATTCTCACCGCCGACGCGGGCCATCGCCTCGACGGCCTCCCGGGGCGGCAGCGATCCGCCGTTCAGATACCGCTGCCACGATCTCGCGCTGTACCCGGTCTTCACGGCCAGTTGGCGTGTGCTCAGCTCCCCCCGGTCCTTCAGCCCGCGCAATCGCACGACCAGATGGCGGACCTGTGGGTGCAGTCCGGCGGGCAGCGCCTTCCACCGCGGCATATCTCCCCCACTCGCGTCCGGGACCGTGGGGCCGACCCCGGCGTCCCGGTCTCATTCTGCATCAGCCCTCCCTGCGCTCATCGAGCGGGAACCCACCCCCGTACGGAATCGGCCATCACCCCCGCTCACGATCGTCCCGCCACGGCGACTTCGCGCCCGGTGTTCCCGCAGGTCAGCGCGTGGGACATCCCGGGATGACGTCACTTCCGCGCGAGCTGTGGCGCGAGATCGCGCCGGTCCCGCAGGCTCCATCGCGGAGTCGGCCACGCGCGATCGGCCCGCTCCGCGCATCGCACATCAACGGTAGGGGAACAGCATGCGAGCTCTCACGAAGGCACTCGTCGGTGCCACCGCCGCGGTCGGGATCGCCGTCGGCGGCCTGGCCACCACGGGCACGGCCATGGCCGCCCCCGCACCGGCCCAGCGGCAAGCGGTGAGCACCCAGGCCGCGCCGCTCGCGGTCGTCAACCTCGGACTGAGCACCGCCCAGGCGACGGACTGGCAGTGCCAGCTCCGCGTACTGGGCTACACCCCGGGCACGATCGACGGGCGGCTGGGCAGCGACAGCTGGAAGGCGGCGCAGAGGTTCTTCAACGACCTGGGCCTGAAAGCCGGCAAGCCCGACGGGATCGTCGGAGCGAACACGGTCATGGCGCTTCAGCGCTTCTTGAACATGAACCTCAAGGAGAACCTGAAGGTCGACGGGGTCGCCGGAGCAAAGACCAAGGCCGCGTTCGCGGAGTACGCCAACCTGCTGCGCAGCATCTGCTGAGGCGTCCGACGCCCCCACACCCCCGCACACCGCGCGGCCCGTCCTCTCCCCAGCGGGAGGACGGGCCGCGTCGCGTCGCTCCCCCCGGCCGCCGACCAGAGGATTCGCCAGCCGGTACGACCTGATTTACTCTCGTATGTTGAGTATGGGTGGATTCGTGCGTGTGAGAGCGAGCCCACCCGTTTCAAACGGCCCGGAGCGTCGCGGGGGCGACGCGAACCCCGGGACCGAGGAGCTGGGGACAGCACCCGCTCCGGAAGGCACGGGATGACGTTTGCACAAGGTTCGACCACTGGTCCGACCGCCGCGATGGCCGATGCCGCGGTGGCCGTGCTCGACGCGGCCGGAGCCGTGACGGGATGGACCGGGCACGCCCAGCGCCTGCTGGGCTACCCGGCCGGAGAAGTCGCCGGCACGCCGGGGGCCCTTCTGCTGGACGCGTCCGAGGACGGCAAGGCCGTCGCGGCGGACGTGGCGGAGCGCACCCGTACGGGCGGCGACTGGTCGGGGCGGCTGAAGTTCCGCCACCGGGAGGGCCGCACCCTGTCCCTGGAGGTCCGGGTCTCGCCGCTGACCGGGCACGGCGAGGACGGTCCGAGCGGCTGGCTGGTCGTCGCGGCGAACGCGCGGACGAGCGCCCAGGCGGCCTGGAACGCGGCGGTGTCCGCCGCCGTCGTCACGTACTCACCGGTCGCCACGGTCATCTGGGACACGGGGCTGCGCTACCTCTGGGTCAATGAGGCGCTCGAATCCGAGAGCGGGATTCCCCAGGACCGGTGGGTGGGCCGGACCATCGAGGAGGTGCTGGGCGACGCGCTCGACGTGGCGTCCTTCGAGGCGGTGATGAAAGAGGTCCTGCGGACCGGCAGTCCCGCGCTCGGCTACGAGTACACCAGGCGCATCCCGAGCGATCTGGACCGGAGCCACACGTACTCCATCTCGCTGTACCGCCTGGAGAGGGGCGACGGCACCCCGCTCGGCATCTGCGGCCTGCGCTCGGACGTCACAGGAGCCCGCCGTAACCGGGAACACCTGGACACCCTCAGTGAGGCCGGCAAGAAGATCGGCACCACCCTGGACGTGATGCGCACCTCGCAGGAACTCGCCGATTACGCGGTCTCCCGGCTCGCCGACTACGTCACCGTCGACCTTGTCGACACCGTGCCTCTGGGCGGCGAGCCGCTGGAACGGATCGGCATGGACAACGGCCGGATCCCCGTCTTCCGCCGCGCCGGCGTGTCCTCGATCCACCAGGGAACCCCGGAATCGCTCTTCGAACGCGCCAAACCCGTGTTCGTTCCCCCGTCATCGCCCTTCACGAAGGCCCTGGGCACCGGCCGCCCGGTCATGGAATGCGTCCTGGACACGACGCCCGGCAACTGGCTCGACCAGGACCCGCAGCGCGCCAAGGTCATTCACGAGACGGGCATGCACTCCCTGATCATCGTTCCGATGGAGGCGCGCGGCGCCGTGCTGGGTGTTGTCGTGTTCGTACGCAACGACACCCCGACGCCGTTCGACGCGGACGACCTGTGGCTGGCGACCGAACTGGTCGCGCGCGCGTCGCTGAGCCTGGACAACGCCCGCAGATACGCCCGTGAGGCGGACGCGGCGCTGGCCCTGCAACGGCATCTGCTCCCGCAGCGCCTCGTGGGAAGCAGAACGGTGGAGGTCGACGCGCGGTATCTGCCGGCGGACATGGCCAGCAAGGTCGGCGGCGACTGGTTCGACGTGATCCACCTCAGCGGCGCCCGGACCGCCCTGGTCATCGGCGACGTGGTGGGGCACGGGATCAACGCCGCGGCCACCATGGGCCGCCTCCGTACGGCGGTGCAGACCCTCGCGGAGATGGACCTGCCGCCGAACGAACTGCTGGCACGCCTGGACCGCACCGTCGTACGCCTCAACCAGGAGGGCGCTGAGGGTCTGGGTCCTGCCGCCATCGGAGCCACCTGCCTGTACGCCGTGCACGACCCGATCAGCGGGCGACTGGACATCGCCAGCGCGGGGCACCCGCCTCCGGTGATCATCCACCCGACGGCGGGCGCCGCCATCCCCGACATCCCTTCGGGGACGCCCCTGGGACTCGGGGTGAACTCCTTCGAGTCCGCGGAGATCGAACTCCCCGAGGGGAGCACGATCGCCCTCTACACGGACGGTCTGGTCGAGACGCGCGACGACGACATCGAGGCAGGGATCGACCGCCTCGCGGACGCCCTCACACCGCCCCAGGCGGCCCTGCGAGAACTCTGCGACGCCGCGCTGGGAAGCGCCGACACCAGCACTCTCACCGACGACGCCACATTCCTGGTGGCCCGCTGCCACGATGTGAGCGCCGACCGTGTGGTCTCCTACGACATCCCGCCCGACCCCTCGGCCGTGCCCCGGGCCCGCTCGACGGTCGCGGCCCAGCTGCGGAACTGGGGACTGGACGACCTGGTGGCGAAGACCGGGCTGATCGTCGACGAACTGCTCGCCAACGCACTCACCCATGGCGCGCCGCCCGTTCGGCTGCGCCTGGTCTTCCACGACGTCCTGCTCTGCGAGGTCTTCGACGCGGGAGCCGGTTCACCCCGCCCACGCCAGTCCGGGCCGCCGGACGACAACGGACTCGGGCTTGTGATCGTCGCCCACTCGGCCGACAGCTGGGGATTCCGCCGTACGACGGACGGAAAGGTCGTCTGGGCGGCACTCCGCACACGAAGAGGTACCAGGCATGACGCCTCGTGAGAGGACAGAGAAACGAACCCCGGCCACGACGGATGGCCCCGGGTTCCGGAGCCGGCAGGACAGGAGTCTTCGTCTCGGCAGGGTTCACGATGCCTCTGTGCGCATCGGCTCGTCCCTCGAAGTGACCGAGACGGCACAGGAGTTGGCCGATCTGCTGGTGCCCGGTCTGGGCGATCTCGTGACCGTCGACCTCGCCGAGGCGGTGGTCGTCGGCGACGAGCCGCCGAGAATGGTGGGCGGTGGAAGGCCGCATCTGCTGCGTTCGGCCATCGCCTCGGCGTCAGGAGCCTGGCTGGGCAAGGTCCTTATGCCGGGGGCGCCGTATCCGGTCCTGCCCGACAGCGCGCAACTGCGTGAGATCCAGATGGGCGAGGTCATCACCATGGACCGCGCCTCCGCCGCGGAGGCCCTCGGCGACGGCGACCTCGCGGAGCAGTTCGTCCCGCCGTTCGGGGACTCCGTCACGGTGGCGCCGCTGATCGCACGCGATCTCATCCTGGGCACGGTCTCCGTCTGGCGTGAGGAACAGCCGGAAGCCTTCCAGGAGGACGAGAGGAAACTCCTGGCGGAAATCGTCTCCAGGGCCGCACTCGGCATCGACAACGCCCGCCGCCACAACCGTGAACAGCGGGCGGCGGTCACGCTGCAGGAGCGACTGCTGCCCAGCGCGACGACGTCATCGGCCGCCGTGTCCACGGTGGGGATCTACCGGCCCGCGGGCAGGGGCGCCGGTATCCGGGGCGACTGGTTCGACGTGATCACGCTGCCCTCCCTCCGGGTCGCGCTGGTGATCGGCGATGTCGTCGGCCACGGTCTGTCAGCCACCGCGACGATGGGGCGCCTGCGTACGGCCATACAGACTCTCGCGGATCTGGAACTGGACCCCGCCGAACTCCTCGCGCACGTCGACGAACTCGTCCAGCGCCTGGCGGCGGAAGCGCCCACCGACCAGAATCCGGTCGGCGCCACCTGCCTCTACGCCATTTACGACCCGCTGACCCGCCAGTGCACTCTCGCGAGCGCCGGGCAGCTTCCCGCGGTCGCGATGCGGCCCGGCGGCTCGACGGAATTCATCGATGTCCTGCCCGGTCCGCCGCTGGGTGTGGGCGGGGTGCACTTCGAATCCAAAACCCTGGAACTCGAACCGGACAGCGTACTCGTGCTCTACACGAACGGCCTGCTCGAACCGGACCACCATGATTCCGAGTCCGGCATGCACCGTCTCCGCTCCCGGCTCGCCTCCCTCAACGAGGAGGGCCGCTCGCTGGAAGCCATGGGCAATTCACTGCTCAGCGATCTGGGCAGCAAGCCCACGGACGACGACATCGCCTTTCTCCTCGCGCGAACCCGCGCCGTCCCGCCGGACTCCATGGCGAGCTGGGAGTATCCCGCCGAACCTGACTCGGTGGGGCTCGCCCGGAGGGACATCATGGGTCAACTGACGGGGTGGGGACTTCAGGCCCAGGCCATGGACACCGAACTCGTGATCAGCGAACTCGTCACCAATGCGATCCGGTACGCGGGTGGTCCCGTCGGAGTGCGTCTGATCCGTGACAATGTCCTTATCTGCGAGGTCACCGATTCCAGCAACACCCAGCCGCGACTGATCCGGGCGAACGCCACCGACGAGGGAGGCCGGGGTCTTTTCATCGTCGCCCAGTGCACGACGCGCTGGGGCAGCCGTTACGGTCTCCGCGGGAAAACGATCTGGACCGAGCAGCCGATCACCTGACCGGCAACGCCCCTTGGGCAATGCCCTTGAGACGTAACGCCCCTTCACGTAACGCCCCTTGAGTACGGAGGACAGCGATGTCCCAGTCCCCCCGCCCGTTCCGCTTCGGCGTCAGTCTCCTCACCGTCGGCTCCCGGTCCTCCTGGCACGCCCGGGTCCGCGAGGCGGCGGATCTGGGATACGACGTGCTCCAGGTCACCGACCACCTGGGCACAGCCGCACCCTTCCCGGCCCTGGTGTCGGCGGCCGAGGTCACGCGTATGCGGCTGGGTACGTTCGTGCTCAACGCCGGCGTCGTCAGCCCCGCCTACCTCGCCAGGGAGGTCGCCGACGTCCACCGTCTGACCGACGGCCGGCTCGAACTGGGGCTCGGCGCCGGGTACGTGCCGGCCGAGTTCGAGGCCTGCGGCCTGCCCTTCGGTACGGGCGGCGAGCGGCTGCGCAAACTGGCGGACACCCTCGCGGCGACACGATCCCTGCTCGCCGCCGAGGCGGACGCGCCCCGGCCACCGATCCTGCTGGGCGGCGCCGGTGACCGCATGCTGCGCTTCGCGGGCCGGGAGGCCGACATCTTCAGCTTCTCCATCATGGCCGGGGTGACGCCGGACATGGCCCCGGAGGAGGCGCTGGCCCGCCGCGTCGGGATCCTGCGCGAGGGTGCCGGCGACCGGTTCTCCGACATCGAGCTGAACCTCTTCGTCGCGGCGGTGGCCGGCAGCCGGGCCGAGGCCGACCTCGCGATCATCGGCCGGGCCAGCGGCCTCCCGGAGGAGCAGCTCACTCAGCTGCCCGGTGTGCTGGTCGGCTCGCCGCGGGAGCTCGCGGACCGGCTGGAGCGGTACCGCGAGCGGTTCGGCCTCACCTACATCAGCGTGCTGGAGCCGCACATGGCCGCGTTCTCCGAGGTCATCAAGCTCCTGCGCTGACATCGATTCGGCCCTGACGGAGCGGGGAATTCTCTCGAAAAGCTCGAACCCGGGTGCGAAGAAGAGGACCGCGGGATAGCCGCGGTCACGGACGTCCGCGGCGGCGGCAGCGGTTGCGGCCCTCTCCGGTGCTGGGGAGGGTAATGCCGTGTGCAAAAGACGCAGAGGATTGGGGCAGCATGTACCAGTTTCTCGTTTCTTTCGCCGTCCAGCCCGAACATCGCGACGAATTCATTCGGGCAGCGCGGAAGACAGCACGTGATTCCCTGGCGAACGAGCCGGGATCGGCGCGGTTCGAGCTTCTGCAGGACGAGAAGGAGACGAATGTCCTGTATCTGAACGAGGTTTACGCGGACGCCGCCGCCTTCGAGGCGCATGCCGGTGGTCCGTATTTCGGGGAGTTCTTCGCAGAGGTCAGCGCATACGCCGAAGGACCCACCTGGCTCATGCGGGGAAATCTCATCGAGGACGAATCGGCCGGCACCTGATTCGGCACGGGGCGGGAGTACGGCCCCGCGCCGATCCGCACCGGCAGCTCCGCCGCCCCGTTTCACCCGTCTGCCGCCGCACGCTGTCGCGCATGGTGCGGGTGGCTCGGGCACCGTGGCCGTAGCGCTCGACGGCGGGCGCGGGGAACGGGAAGACGGGGAAGGCGTGAGTGGATGAACGGCTTTATGGCCGCACTGTCCCTGCTGGCCCTGACCCTGCTTGTCGTCGCCGGCGGCTACGGCGCCGCGCGGGCGTTGCGCGTCTCCCACGAGCCCCTGGCCGCCCAGCCGTTCGGCTCCGGGCACGAACCGGCCGAGCACGCGGTCAGCCGGTTTCATATGCGCTGGTACACGGTCACGATGCTCTTTCTCGCCTTCGACATGGAGATGGTCTTCATGTATCCGTGGACGCTCGTCATCTCCGTGATGGGCCCCACGGCGGTGATCGAGATGTTCGTCTTCCTCGGCGTGCTGCTCAGCGGAGTCGTCTACGCCTGGCGGGAGGGGGCGTTGCGATGGGCGTGAGGGACTTCGTCGTACGCGCCGCCGCCCGCCGGCCGCGCGTGCTGCTGGTGACGACGCCCGGCGGGACGCGCGTGCGACTGGCTGCCGAGAGGGAACTGCGGTGCCGGGGCTGGGCGGTGGCGTCGACGCCGGCCGGAGCCGACCTGCAGCTCGTGGCGGGCCCAGACTGCGCGGCTTCGGCATCCGAACTGGACCGGTTGTGGGACGACATGCCCCGTCCTCGCGTACGTCTGCGGGTGACGGCGCCCGATGAGGTGCCATCGGCCCTCGACGCGGGGCGTGCCCGGCTGGGGGAGACGGAGCGCGGGCGGCGCCCGCAAGGCCACAGCGCCCACACGGACATGCCCGGCGACCGGCCCATGGCCCAGCTCGGCGAGGACCGGGACGGGCTGACCCTGGACCGACTGCACGTGTCGCTCGGCCCGTTCCTCACCGACTGGCCGGCCGGACTGGTCGTCCGTGTGGTGATGCAGGGCGACGTCATTCAGCGGGCACGGCTCGGGGAACCGTACGGGACCGGCCCGGCAGGCCCGTTCTGGAGCCGGCCCTGGAGCCGGGCATCGGCGGGCGAGCCCGTGCCCCTGGCGCAGGCCACCCGGCGGCGCGCGGCGGCCCATCTGGACAGTCTGGGCCGGTTGTTGTCGGTGGCGGGCTGGCCGGCCGAGGCCGTGACCGCCCGGCGGCTCCGCGACGACCTGCTGGAGCGGGCACCCGCGAACGACCTTCTGCCCCGGACGGTGCGCCTCTCACGGCGCGTCGGGCGGTCCCGGACCCTGTACCGGCTGACCCGGGGCATCGGCCCGCTGACCGCCGCCGACGCGCGCGCCGCGGGCGTGAGCGGACCCGCCGCGCGGGCGGGCGGCGACGTACCGGCCCGCTACCGGCAGTGGCTCTCGGACACCGTGGACGCCGTGGACGACCTGCGGCGGCTCGACGGCGACGCCACCCCTCTCGACCCCGTGACGCGGGAGAGCCCGCGCGGCCGGTGGGACTCGGACCGGCCGCCGTCCGCCGCCCTGGCCGGTCTGTTGCCCCGGCTGCTGGAGGGCACCGAACTCGCCGCCGCCCGCCTCCTCGTCGCGAGCCTCGACCCGGACCCGGACGAACTGCCCGTCAGACGCCCGGAGGTGGCGCGTGGTTGAGGCGGGAGCGTGGTGGACGCTGCCGGTGGCCCCGGCCCTCCTGCTCGGCCTGGCCGTACTGGCCGTGGCCGGCGACGCGGCGCTGGACGACCGCCGCTCCGGACGGACCGTCACCCCCGCCGGTGCGCTGAGGCCGCTGCTCGCCGTGCCGCGCGCCCTGGTCGCGCAGCCCCGGCGGCTCCCGGCCTCCGACCGGCGGCTGTGGCGCGTGGGTGTGATCACCGTGCCCGTCGCCGCTGTGCTGTCGACGCTGGTGATCCCGTTCGGGAACCATGTCGTCGCCGACCTGTCGGTGGGGGTGGTGTGGTTCAACGCCATGGAAGTGCTGACCTGGGCCGGGCTGTGGCTGGCCGGCTGGGGCCCCGACGCGGTGTTCTCCCTCGTCGGCGGTTATCGCTTCCTCGCCCAGGGCCTGGCCTATGAACTTCCGCTGATGTTCGCGCTGATCTCGGCAGCCACCGGCGCCGAGTCCCTGCGTGTCACCGACATCGCGGGTGCGCAGTACGGCCTGTGGTACGCGGTATGGATGCCGTTCGCCTTCGCCATTTATCTGGCCGGGGTGCTCGCCTTCAGCTTCCTCGGCCCGTTCGCGTATCCGGCCGGCCGCGACATCGCCGGCGGTGTGCTGGGGGAGACCTCCGGCGTCGACCGGCTGCTGCTCCAGGCGGGGCGGTGGCTGTGGCTGGCGGCCGGAGCCGCGATGGCGGTGCCGCTGTTCCTGGGCGGCGGCGCCGGTCCTGGGCTGCCCGCCTGGGCGTGGTCGCTGGTCAAGACGGTGCTGGTGCTGGGGCTGCTGGTGTGGGTGCTGGGGCGACTGCCGGTGCTCCGTGCCGACCGGTATGTGGAGGTGGCCTGGGTGGTGCTCCTGCCGGCGGCGGTCGTGCAGGCGCTCGTACCTGCCCTCGTCAGCCTCGGCCCGTAGCGCCGCTCGTACCGAACCCCGAGTCCCACCCGACCTGTTGACCCCGTGGAGAAGGAGCGCGTGATGGACGTGACGAACACCGTGCTGCTGTGGGCGCTCGGCCTGCTCGCCCTGACCGGCGGCGTCCTGGTGTTCACGCTCCGTTCGATGGCCCGCGTCACCTTCGCCCTGCTGGGCTGTCTGGTGTGCGTCGGCGGCGTGGTGACCCTGCTGGGGCTGCCGTACCTCGGTGTGGTGATCGTGCTGATGATGGTCATGGAGATGGTGATCATGGCCGTGTTCATGATCGCGTACATGATGGATCCGGCCGGTCTGATGCCGATGTCCATGGTGCACAACACCCGCGGCGCGCTGGTCATCAGCGGTGCGGTCTTCGCCGCGCTGGTCGCAGGGATCTTCCTGGTCCCCTGGCCCGGCCGGACGGGCGTACGGCCGAAGGACACCACCTTCCAGCTGGGCAGGTCGCTCATGGAGGACCAGATGCTCACCATGATCACCCTCGGCTTCGTCCTGCTGGCCACCATGGTCGGTGCCACCGTGCTCGCCACCCGGCGCGGCCGTTACGACCGGTTCGGCGACGAACTCGACCGGCGCCCCGCCGACGACCCGGCCGGCGGGGGAGTGGGCCGATGACGTTCGAACTGCTGCTGGTCCTCGCCGCCGGACTCTTCTCGACCGGGCTGTACGGAGCGCTCTCCCAGCAGTCCATCGTCATGATCATGATGGGGATCGAGCTGATGATCGGCGGTGTCATCGTCGCCGCCGCGGACTTCTGGTCCTTCCTCTCCCCGGCCGCCCCCGGCGGACAAGTGATCGTCGTCGCCGCCGTGTTGGCGATGGCGGTCGAGATGGCCATGGGCTTCGCCGTCACCACCGCCATCTACCGCGCCCGGCGGGTCGACATGACCGACATGGCCGAGGACCTGAAGGGATGAGCGCGCTGCTCTGGCTGCTGATCACGCTGCCGCTCGGCGCGGGAGCGGTGCTCGCCGTGACGGGGCTCACCGCGACGGGGCGACGGTACGACCGGCTGATCCCCGCCGCCGCGTTGACGGCGTCCGTGGCGACGCTCGGTGCGGCGGTCGCCGCGGCTCTGACCCGCCCGGCCGCGAGCGCGCCGCTCTTCCCGGGGATGGACGCGGGGCTGGCGGTGGACGGTCTGTCCGCGGTCATGGTGGTCACCGTGGCCGCCGTCACCACCGCCGTCCTGGCCTTCGCGGCAGGGGAGTTCGGCGCGGGGGAGTTCGGCCCCGACGAGAACCGCGGCCGGTTCTTCGGCCTGATGCTCGTCTTCTCCGGAGCCATGCTCGTCACCGTCACGGCCACCACGCTGCCGCTGCTCCTGATGGCCTGGGAGGCGATGGGCGCGACCAGTTGGGCGCTCATCGGGTACGGATGGCGGGGCCCCGGCAAGACAGCCGCCGCCGATGTCGCCTTCCTGACGACCCGTACGGCCGACCTCGGTATCTACGTGGCGGCGGGCGCCGCCCTGGCCGGGGGCGTCACCACCCTGCGCCTCGGCAGCCTGCCGGGGGCCGTTTCGCCGTGGCAGCACGTGATCACCGCGGGCGTCGTCCTGGCCGCGCTCGGCAAATCCGCCCAACTGCCGTTCTCCTTCTGGCTGTCACGGGCCATGGAGGGCCCCAGCCCGGTGTCGGCGCTGCTGCACTCGGCGGCCATGGTCGCCGCCGGTGCGTACCTCCTGCTGCGCCTTGAACCGCTGCTGGCCGCGACCGGCTGGGCCGGACCCCTGGTCGCCTGGTCCGGTGCGGTGACCGCCCTGGTCCTCGGCCTGGTCGCCGCCGCCCAGACCGACCTCAAGCAACTGCTCGCGGCCTCCACCTGCGCCCAGATCGGATTCGTCGTGCTGGCCGCCGGCAGTCACGGCGTGGCCGGGGGCACCACCCAACTCGTCGCCCACGCCGCCACGAAAGCGGGCCTCTTCCTCGCCGCGGGGGCCTGGCTGACGGCACTGGGCACCAAGCGACTGCCCGCCCTGCGCGGCGCTGTCCGTACCGGTCGGACGGTCGGCGTGGCCTTCACCGTCGGTGCGCTGACCCTCGCCGGGCTGCCGCCCCTGTCCCTGTGGGCGGCCAAGGACGAGGTGCTCGCCGCCGCCCGTGGCGAGGGAACGGGCCTGTACGTGGTCGGACTCGCGGCGGCGGCCGTCGCCACCGTCTACAGCGTGAAAGCGCTCTGGTACGTCACCCGCCCGCTCCCCTCCGACCTGGGCGCCGGCTACGACACCGAGCCACGGGGCGCCGAGCGACACGGCCCCCGGTGCACCGCCCGTACGACCCCGGTCCCCCTCATCGCGCTCATCTCCGCCGCGGCCGTCCTCGGCGTACTGGCCCTGCCGGGGCCCGCCTCCTGGCTCAGAAGCCTGCTCGGCGCCGCAGGGGAGCAGGCTCCCGAGCCCTGGGAGTTCGCCCTGTCCGCCGGCCTGACCCTCGCTGTCGCGGGCCTGGTCTGGTGGTGGGCGACCCGCCCCGCGGCCGTGTCTTCGAAGTCCCGCCTGGCCCGCGGCGTCTGGCACGGCACCTCGCCGCGTTGTCGGAGTCGTGCGAGTACGTCCAGTACGAGCACGATCCTCCGCCTTGCGATGCACCGCACCAGAC
>NZ_JBHXRX010000071.1:0-38931 GCF_042714995.1 Streptomyces sp. NPDC058665 | reverse complement strand
GGCGTGGGAACGCTGGGCGCAGGAATGGGAGTTCGCGGGGCGGGGCGGGGCCTTCGTACGCCGCGGGCGCGCACCTTCCGCGTACGGCCACGGGAGCGGGTTCGTCCGCCCGTCGGGCGGCGGGTCCTGGATCCGGGCCGACGCCGATAGGCTGACGCCCGGCAGCACGGGCCACCCGGCCGTGCCCCGTCCACAGACCCCAGGAGCGAGCATGAGCAGCGCTGTCACACCGGCCGGAGGCGACACCATGGCGGCGCGTTCCTGGCCGGGTGTACTGAACCCGCTGCTGCGCGGTGAGGACCTCGACGCCGAGGACACCGCCTGGGCCATGCACCGCATCATGAGCGGCGAGGCCACCGACGCGCAGATCGCGGGCTTCGCGGTCGCGCTGCGCGCCAAGGGCGAGACTGTCGACGAGGTCACGGCACTCGTGGGCGCCATGTACGAGCACGCCAACACCATCGAGGTCCCCGGCGACACCGTCGACGTCGTCGGCACCGGAGGTGACCTCGCCAAGACCGTCAACATCTCCACGATGGCGGCGATCGTGGTGGCCGGATCGGGCGGCAAGGTTGTCAAGCACGGCAGCCGGGCGGCCTCGTCCGCGAGCGGCGCCTCCGACGTGCTGGAGAAGCTCGGCGTCAATCTGGAACTGACGCCGCAGCGGGTCGTGGAGGTCGCCGAGGAAGCCGGCATCACCTTCTGCTTCGCGGCCAAGTTCCACCCGGCGCTGCGGCACGCGGCTAAGGCCCGCAAGGAACTCGGCGCGCAGACCACGTTCAACATCCTGGGCCCGCTCACCAACCCGGCGCGGGTCCGCTCCCAGGCGGTCGGGGTCGCGGACATCCGGATGGCGCCCATCGTGGCCGGGGTGCTCGCAGCGCGGGGCAACTCCTCGCTCGTCTTCCGCGGCGACGACGGTCTGGACGAGCTGACCACGACCGCCACCTCACACGTATGGGTGGTTCGGGACGGCCAGGTCACCGAGCAGTCCTTCGACCCCAGGGACATCGGTCTGGAGCTGGTCCCGGTCGAGGCCCTGCGCGGTGCGGACGCCTCGTACAACGCCGACGTCGCGCGCCGGCTGCTGGAGGGCGAGACCGGCCCCGTACGGGACGCGGTCCTGCTGAACGCGGCGGCGGCGCTGGTGGCGCTCGAACCGGCGGACACCCCACTGAACGACCAGCTCGCGGAGAAGATGGTGCGGGCGGCACGCGCGGTGGACTCGGGCGCGGCGAAGCAGGCGCTGGACCGCTGGGTGGCCGCGAGCAACGCGTAACGGCCTGCCGCCGGCCCGGATCGGCGGGGTGCTGCGGTCGGGACGGCGTCCCGGGCCGTCGGCCCGTGGACCTCGCCTGCCGTCGATCGCCGGACGGCCGCATCGCGGCCCGTCCGCGATCGAGGACGAACCGGCCCCCGGGGCCGGCCCGGTCGAACCGATCCTGACGAGGCACGGGTGTCCCGTATGACGGACGCCCTCTGGGCCGTCTCGCTGTGGTGGGGTAATCTCACCCCAGGTCATGAGTGACAGCGACTACGGCCCCGGCCCGCTGTCCGGCAACCCTCCGTCCGTGGCGGGGTGCCCCGGGTGAAGACCAGGCCGTAGCCAGCGAGGTCTACGGCAAGCGCGGACCCCTGGACATCGTTCGGATGTCGTCATCCCTGGGGTCCTGGTCCTCAAGGGAGCAGTCTCGTGAGCAAGCGAATGCGATAGGGCTTCAGGCCCGTTCCCCGCGCGCGTCGCGGCGGAACGGGAGCCGGCCCTCTTCAGTGAGCCCCACACCCCGCGCGACCTTCCGCGCCGTCACGGCACCGCGTGTGCCGTCGCGACGGCGTGCCCGTCCGCCGGGTCCTGATGCCGTTTCCGCCTTGTCCCGCCGGGAGATACCGACATGTCCGCACAGACCGACACGCCTCACCGCACCAGCACCGACCAGCCGCTCCCCGTCCTCGGACGTGACGTCACCGTCCCCCTCGTCACCGGCGGTGAGGTCACCTACGCCGCGCTCGACTACGCCGCCAGCGCCCCCGCGCTCCAGCGGGTCTGGGACGACGTCGCCGCCTACGCCCCGTACTACGGCAGCGTCCACCGCGGTGCCGGATATCTCTCGCAGCTCTCCACCGACCTCTTCGAGAACAGCCGCCGTACCGTCGCCGGCTTCCTCGGCTGTCGCGAGGACGACCAGGTCGTCTTCACCCGGTCCACCACCGACTCGCTGAATCTGCTGGCCGCCGTGCTGCCCGCCGACTGCGAGGTGTTCGTCTTCGAGACCGAGCACCACGCGTCACTGCTGCCCTGGCGCGACGCACGCGTCAGCTACCTGAACGCGCCGCGCACCCCCGAAGAGGCCGTCGCCACGCTGGAGCGGGCGCTGGCGGGCCGGTGTGACCCGAAGGGCCCCGCGCTGGTGTGTGTCACCGGAGCCTCCAACGTCACCGGCGAGCTGTGGCCCGTACGGGAACTGGCCGCCGCCGCCCACGCCCACGGCGCGCGCGTGGTCCTCGACGCCGCGCAGCTCGCCCCGCACCACCCCGTGGACATCGCGGAGCTGGACGTGGACTGGGTCGCCTTCTCCGGGCACAAGCTGTACGCGCCGTTCGGCTCCGGTGTGCTCGCGGGCCGCGCCGACTGGCTGCGGGAGTCGGAGCCGTATCTCGCCGGTGGCGGCGCCAGCCGCAAGGTCGCGCGCCGTGGCGACGGGGGAGTGGACGTCGAGTGGCACACCACCCCCGCGCGCCACGAGGCCGGATCGCCGAACGTCATCGGTGTGTACGCGATCGCCTCGGCCTGCAAGGCGCTCACCGAAGCCGGCTTCGACCGCCTCGTCGAGCGCGAGCGGGAACTGGTGGCCCGGGTGTGCGCGGAACTCGCCGAGGTCCCCGAGGTGCGGGTGCTCTCGCTCTTCGGCGACGCCGCGCCCCGCGTCGGCGTCATCTCCTTCGTGGTCGACGGCTGGAACAGTTCCCACTTCGCCGCCGCGCTCTCGGCGGAGTACGGCATCGGCGTACGCGACGGGCTCTTCTGCGCCCACCCGCTCGTCCGCACCCTGCTGGGCGGCGACGCGGAGGACCCGGGGGAGTGCGGCGCGCCCGACGCCGGTCCCGGCGAGAAGTCGCTCAACGCGATCCGGGTCAGCTTCGGGGCCGGTACGCCGGACGAGCACGTGGCCCGGTTCACCGGCGCCGTCAGGGAACTCGTCCGGGACGGCGCGCGCTGGAACTACCGCACCGAGGACGGCCGTTGCGTCCCCGACCGCGGCTGACCCACCCCGCTCGGATCAGGCGTCGAGGCCGATCGCGAAGGCCGCTTCCAGGTCGTGCTGGGAGTACGTACGGAACGCCACATGCGTGTCCGTGGCCTCGACGCCCGGGATCTTGCTGATGCTGCCGGGGATGACGTCCGCCAGGTCGTCGTGTTTGGCGACCCGCACCATGGCGATCAGGTCGTAGGTGCCGGTGACGGAGAAGACCTCGCTGACGCTCTCCAGCGCCGCGATCGACTCGGCGATCTCGGGGATCCGGTCGACGCTGGTCTTGATGAGCACGATCGCGGTGATCACGGTTGACGTTCTCCCTCGGGGGCCGCTGAACGGGACTTCACTCTAGCCGTACGCCGGAAGAGCCCCCAGGCGGCGACGAAGCCCAGCGCGAAGCCCACCAGATGCGCCAGATACGCCACGCCGGGGCCCGGCTCGGCGTCGCGGGCCGCCAGCCACTGGAGGACGAACCAGAAGATCAGGACGATCCAGGCGGGGAAGCGCAGCGGCAGGAAGAAAAGGAACGGAAAGAGGCTGGTGACGCGTGCGCGGGGAAAGAGACAGAGAAAGGCACCCAGCACGCCGGAGATCGCGCCCGACGCACCCACCAGGGTCTGGTCGGACTCGGCGTTCACCGCCGCGTAGGCGAGCAGGGCGAGATAGCCGCAGACGAGATAGAAGAGGGTGAACCGCACCCTCCCCATCCGTTCCTCGGCCATCGCCCCGAAGACATGGAGGAAGAGCAGATTGCCGAGCAGATGGAGCCAGCTGCCGTGGATGAACAGCGCGGTGAGAGGGGTGAGCAGAGCGTGGGAGTCACCGGCGGTCAGCTGGTCGGGGATCACCCCCCAGCGTTCGAAGTACGAGCTCTGCGCCGCGAGCAGCGTGTCACCCGTCCCGTACGCGGGGTTGAACCCCGACAGCGGGCCGGTCAGGAAGGCCAGGGAGCACAGACCGATCAGACCGTAGGTCATCACCGGCGCTCCGGTGGTCGCCCGCCAATTGATCATCCAAGGATCATCCCGTACGAGGACAGACAGGCACAGACCGCCTCGCCGCGACCTGGGACTTGCGGGAGGCCGTAGGGTTACGGGCGCGTACATCCATGGAACGGTGCCGTACCGGTGACCGGTGCGGCAGGCTCGAACTCACGACATCAGGGCTCGACGAAATGAGGACGGCACGATGACGACGGTTCCCTTGCCGACCGACGCCACCCGGTGGCGCTGCACGCTGTGCGGCAATCTCACCAGGTTCGACGTGACGCGTTCGTCCAAGGTGGTGGAGTACGTCCATCTGGACCTGGCCGGGACGTCGAAGGTCGAGGAGCGCGACGTGGTCAGTGAGACCATCGAGTCCGTCCGCTGCCGCTGGTGCAACGCGGTGGATCAGATCGAACTGGTTGACAGGCCGGGCGCCGGTTCCTGAGGGAGCCGCCCGAAAGGGTAGTGGGGTGAACGGATCGTGGAGCAGCCAGCACGTGGCGCCGAGCCGGCCGGTGCGGCCGACGGCGACGCCGAGGCGCTCGACAGACCGCTGCCCGAGTCCGTACGGCGCCGGGTCGTGGCGCTGGTCTCGGACGCCTTCGGCGGTCTGACCGTCACCGAACTGCCCACCCAGCTGCGCCAGTACGCGCGCTTCACCCCGACCAGGCGGGCCCGGTTCGCGGGCAACGCGATGGCCGCCGCCCTGGAGAGCGACCCGGTGTTCCGGCAGCGGATCGGTGAGCGGTTCGGCCAGGCGGACCCCGAGCTGGCCGCCGCCGTGGAATCCGGCTCGCCGCCCCCGGCCGCCGACCCCGTCGACGTGGCGGCGGCCGCCTATGTCCTGCGGCCCGTCGGCTGGGTGAAGCTGGTGGCCGCCGCCGGCGAGGAGGTCCAGCGCGCCGACGCCGAGCGCGTCGACGAGGAGAACCGCCGCGAGTTGGAGCGGCTGCGTGAGGAGCTGGACGAGGCCCGCGCCGCGACGAGGAGCGAGACCGAGCGGCTGCGTACGGAGCTGGACACCGCCCGCAAGGAGGCCGAGTCCACGCACCGTAAGCTCCGCAGCGCCCTGAGCGATGTGAAGCGCGGCGAGGCCGCCCTGCGGCGTACGACCGCCGAGATCGAGGCCGCCCGCGCGGAGGCCGCGGTCCAGGTGTCCGCGGCGGAGAGCGAGACACGGCGCCTCAAGGCCCGGCTCGCGGAGGCGGAGGCGGCGGTGGAGGCCGGCCGCCGGGCCGCCCGCGAGGGGCGCTCCGTGGAGGACATGCGGCTGCGGTTGCTGCTGGACACCGTCCTGGAGTCGGCGCAGGGCCTGCGGCGGGAGCTGGCGCTGCCGCCGGCGGCCTCGCACCCCGCCGATCTGGTCGACGCCGTGGCGCCCGGCCGGATGTCTCCCAAGGACATCGCGGCCCGTGCGCTCTCCGACATGGACCCGGCGCTGCTGGACCAGTTGCTCGCGCTGCCGCAGGCGCATCTGGTCGTGGACGGCTACAACGTCACCAAGACCGGCTATCCGACGATGCCGTTGGAGAAGCAGCGGCTGCGGCTGCTGGGCGGGCTCGCGATGCTCGCGGCGCAGTCCGGCGCCGAGATGACGTGTGTCTTCGACGGGGCCGAACTGGTCGCTCCCGTACTGCTGGCGCCGCCGCGCGGGGTAAGGGTTCTGTTCTCGAAACCGGGTGTGACGGCTGATGAGTTGATCCGTCAGCTCGTGCGGGCGGAGCCGCCCGGCCGCCCGGTGGTGGTGGTCTCCACCGACCGTGAGGTCGCCGACGGCGTGGCGCGGGCCGGCGCGCGGCCCGTCGCGTCCGCCTTGCTGCTGAAGCGGCTTTCGCGCGTCTAGTAACTCCTGTGGCCAATGCGGCATTTGGTCACTCCATGTCACACCACAGCGTCAATTGCTCATCACTGTCAGTGTGATGTATGTGAAGAAACCACTCCGCGGCCAAATTTTTGCTCTTCAGGATTTGAACTGATCACGAGAAGGTCACTAGGGTCAGGCCTCGAACCTTCGCGCGGTTGATCACCCATCCGGGGTGGCGGCGAAGGAACCGCCGAATTCGTGCAGTTCAGTCCGGTTGCACCGGATTCCCGGCCCCACCGGGAACGCTGAGCTCATGGAGCCGGGGATCTGCTCCCCGTACACCCGGTAGGCGGCTCGAGGAAGAAGGAGCTCGCCTTCGTGGCGTCCCACCGTCGTCCCAAGCAGCCGAGCCGCGCCCGCGTGACCGTGCTCTCCGCGACCGCAGCCGCAGCTGTCGCTCTGACGTCCCAGGCCGCGCAGGCCGACCCGAAGCCGACCGTCGAGGACGTCAAGGAAAAGGTCGACAAGCTCTACCACGAGGCCGAGGCCTCGACGGAGAAGCACAGCGGCGCGGAAGAGAAGGAAAAGAAGCTCGAAAAGCAGGTCGAGGCGATCCAGGACAAGGTCGCGCGCGGCCAGGACGAGCTCAACGAGCTGCGTACCGGCCTCGGTTCGATGGCGAGCGCCCAGTACCGCTCCGGCGGCATCGACCCCGCCCTCCAGCTCTTCCTCTCCTCCGACCCGGACGACTATCTGGACAAGGCCTCCGTGCTCGACCAGATGGGCGCCAAGCAGGTCGGCGCGCTGGAGAAGATCCAGGCCAAGCAGCGGACCCTCGCGCAGCAGCGCAAGGAGGCGTCCCTCAAGCTGAAGGATCTTGAGTCGACACGGGTCGAACTCGCGAAGAAGAAGAAGGACGTCCAGACCAAGCTCAACGCGGCGAACAAGCTCCTCAACACGCTGACCGCGGAGGAGCGCGCGAAGATCCAGGAAGAGGACGCCGAGCGCGCGGCCCGTGGCAACGAGCGCGTCAACCTCGGCAACGAGTCGGCCTCTTCTGGCCGTGCCGCCGCCGCGCTGGCCGCCGCCAAGACCCAGCTGGGCAAGCCGTACATCTCCGGCGCCGAGGGTCCCAACTCCTACGACTGCTCCGGGCTGACCCAGTGGGCCTACGCCCAGGCGGGCGTGAGCCTCACCAGGACCACGTACACCCAGGTCAACGACGGCGTCCAGATAGGCAGGGGCGAACTCGCCCCCGGCGACCTGGTGTTCTTCAGCGGACTGAGCCATGTCGCGCTGTACGTCGGCAACGGCCAGGTCATCCACGCCCCCAAGCCGGGCACCGTGGTGCGGTACGAGGCCATGGAGTGGGCCGGCAGCTTCCAGTTCGGCGTCCGCGTCTGACCCACCGCTCGGCGCGGGTGCTCCGCACGGACACCCGCGCATATCCACGGACACGACCACGGTCGCCCGTACGGGCGAACTCCGTTCGCTCCCGCTGACGCACGCCCCGCCGGTGACCTGTGATCTCCGGCGGGGCATCACTGTCTGTGCCCGGCGCGGTCTTTGGTCACTCCGTGTCCGCGCGGTTACTCTCTGCTGCGTCGCAGCTCCCGGTCATGGTTCCGCCCGTCGGGCGGCAGGGGCTGCGCGGTTGCGTCCAGCGGAAGGAAGTGCGGCTTCCTGTGGTGTCCCATCGTCGTTCCTCACCCCCCGGCCACAGCCGGGGCGCCCGGGTCACGGTCCTGTCCGCCGCGGCTGTCACGGCCGCGACCGCCCTCGGGACGGCGCCGGCGGGCGCGGACCCGGGGGAGACGACCGAGGCGACCCGGTCGGCCGTCGACCGGCTGTACGCGGAGGCCGAGAGGGCCACCGAGCGGTTCAACAAGGCGGGCGAGCGGGCCGGTGTGCTGCGCGAGCGGGTGGACCGGGTTCGCGACAGCGCGGCCCGGGGCCAGGAGCGCGTCAACCGGATGCGTGGCGCGCTCGGTTCGATCGCCAGTGCCCAGTACCGCTCCGGCGGACTCGACCCGGCGCTCGCGCTGCTGCTCTCGTCCGACCCGGACAACTATCTCGGCAAGGCCGAGGCCCTGGACCGGCTGAGCGACCGCCAGGCGGTGGCCCTGCGTGAACTCGGCCTCGCCCAGCGCAAGCTCGACCGGCAGCGCGACGAGGCGGCCAAGGACCTCGCCGAACTGGAACGCAGCCGGGCAGCCGTCGCCCGCCACAAGCGCACCGTCGAGGCCAAGCTCGCGCAGGCGCGGCGGCTGCTGAACTCGCTGCCCGACGCCGGGAGGGACGCCGGCCGGGCCTCGCGCTCGGGGCGCGACGCCGGCCCGCTGTCCTACGGAGGGGAGGCGCCCGCGACCGCGTGGGCCGCGGCGGCGGCCCGTGCCGCCCGCGGGGTCGTCGGCCTGCCCTACGTGTGGGGCGCCAACGGCCCCTCGGCGTTCGACTGTTCGGGCCTGACCCAGTGGGCGTACGCGCAGGCCGGGGTCTCCCTGCCGCGTACGTCGCAGGCGCAGCGGTACGCGGGACAGCGGGTGCCGCTCTCCCAGGCCAGACCGGGCGATCTGGTCGCTTACCGCGACGACGCCAGCCACATCGGGATGTACATGGGCAACGGCCAGGTCGTCCACGCGCCCTACCCCGGTGCCTCGGTCCGCTACGACCCGGTCGGCATGATGCCGGTCTCCTCCGTCACCCGGATCTGAGCGCGGTCCGGGCACCGGAGGACCGGTCACCGACGCATCGTCGGGATTCGTCCTCGCGGCGCCCCGTACGATCGACCGGGTGGCAGGTCAGGGACGTACGACTCGGAGACGTGCGGCGGGTCGCGGGCGTACGCCCACCCGCCGCGTGGTGCGCCGCCGTGCGGCGGCCTCGCTGCTGGGGTGCCTGCTGGTCGCATCCGGCTGTTCGGCCCCCAGGGCGACCGACGCCGACACCGCCGCGATCGAGCGCACGCTCGACCACCGGGCCGACGCGCTCATCGACCGTGACGAGAGCGGCTATCTGGCCGCCGTCGATCCCGCGGCCGGCGAACTGCTCGCCACCGAGCGGCGGACGTACCGGAACCTCGTCGACGTGCCCGTGCGGTCCTGGGAGTGCGAGCTGCGCGACGTCGAGCGCTCGGGGAAGCGCGCGACGGCGCGGGTCGAGCTGCGCTACCGGATAGAGGGCTACGACAGCGCGCCCGTCACCTCGGCCCGCACGCTGGAGCTGGCCGAACGGGACGGGCGCTGGTACATGACGGCCGACCGGCCCGGCGATGGCGGCGTGCAGCAGCTCTGGCAGCAGGGCGCCGTCGACGTCGTCCACGGCCGACGCAGCCTGGTCCTCGGCGTCGGCCAGGACAACGAACGGCTGCGTGAGATCGCCGCCGCCGCCGACCGGGCGGTGCCCGCCGTCGACGAGGCGTGGCCGGGCGAGTGGTCGGGGCGCGTCGTGGTGCTGGTGCCGGAGTCGGTGGAGTCGATGGCGGGTCTGCTGGGCGCCTCCGCGACGAGCTACCGGGGCATCGCCGCCGTCACGACCGGTGAGACGCGGCGGCAGGGCTCGTCGCCGGCGGACCGGGTGATCGTCAACCCCGACGCGTACAGCATCCTGGGCGACTTCGGGCGCCGGGTGGTCCTCACCCACGAGACCACCCATGTGGCGACGCGGGCGGACACCTCGAAGGCGACGCCGATGTGGCTGTCGGAAGGTTTCTCCGACTGGGTCGCCTACCGGGACACCAGCCCCATGGACGGCCAGGCCGCGCCGGAGCTCGAACGGTCCCTGCGTCAGGGTGACCTGCCGGCCGCGCTTCCCGAGGACAGTGACTTCGCCTTCGACGCGAAGGCGGACGAACTGGCGCGCGCGTACGAGGGCGGGCGGCTGGCGTGCGAGCTGATCACCGAGCGCTGGGGCGAGAAGAAGCTGACGGACTTCTACCGGGCGGTCGGGGAGCACGAGCAGCGCGGGGGAGCCGTCGAGGACGCGATGAACGAGGTGCTGTCGGTGACGCCGGACGAGTTCGGCGGACTGTGGCGGGACTACATGCGCGAGCGGCTGCGCTGAGGGCGCCCCCGCCCGCTGGCCGTACGACGCCCGTACGGGCGCAGGGCGGGGCCGTCAGGAGCCGAGCAGCCGGTACGTGTCCTCCTTGCTCTCCTCCTCGCCCCCGGCCGCGCTCGCCACCTCCTGGCCTTCGCGCGGGCGCGGAGCGGGCACCGTCGCGCGCCACAGCCGGCCGCACGCCGTCAGCGTCGCGGCGACCAGCAGCCCGTTGCGTACGACGAGCAGGGTCACGCCCAGCGGGTCGCTGGCCGTCACGTTCGAGAAGAACACCGGGAATTCGAGCACCGTGACCGCCGATGCGGCCACCACGAGCACCGCGGGCAGCGCCATCGGGCTCGACCGCAGAAGCAGACAGACGGCGGCCAGGCCCACCAGCCAGATCAGGTACTGCGGGCTGATCACCCGGCTGGTGACGGTGAAGAGCAGGACCGCTGCGAACGCCGCGTCGCAGGGGGTGCTCGCGGTGAAGGTGGCCGCCTTCACCCGCCAGACGAGCAGCCAGCCGAAAGCCGTGACGCTGAGGAGAAGGGCGAGCGCGCTGACGAGCGGGACGTAAGGCCCCATGAACTCCACCGAGCCGTAGGAGAACATCACCGCCCCGTCCCAGCCGAGATGGCGGGCCACATGGAAGACCAGCGCGCCCAGCGACTCGACCTCCGTGCCCCGGTCGCGCTGCGCGGTGAGGAAATCCAGCGCGCCCGGCAGCACCGCGGACACCATGGCCAGCAGCGCGAGCGCCGTCGCCACGGCGGCGGACCAGGACAGCCGGGTGGCCCGGCCCCGCGCCGTACCGATCAGCAGCAGCACCGGCCACACCTTCAGCAGCGCCCCGAACCCCGCGAGCGCGCCGAGGAGTTGGGGTCTGCCCAGGCCCACGAGAAGGGCGCAGACGGCCACGGCGGTCACCATCAGGTCGTAACGCGCGTACCCGGTGGGACCGAGCAGTGCCACGCCCGCCACCCACACCCAGGCGCCGCGGAGCGACCGTCCGGGGCGCCGCCCCGCGTGGAGCAGCAGGCCGAACACCAGGGCGTCGCAGAGCAGACAGAGAGTGAAGAACGCCGTGGCGTAGCCGAGGAAGGGCAGCAGGGCGGGGGAGAGGATCGCGAACGCGGCCCCGGGCGGGTACTGCCAGGTGACGTCCGAGCGCGGGAAGGTGCCGGAGCGCAGGACGTCGTACCAGCCCTGGTAGGTGACGGAGACGTCCGGGGTGACGTCGGCGCCCGGGGTGACGAGGATCCTGAGGACACAGAGCATCAGGACGGTCCTGGTGAGAAGCCACACCACGACCGGCCAGACCGCGTGGCTCCCGCCCGCCTTCGTGGCCGCCGCGACGCGGGAGAGTGCCGTGCCCTCGATCACCATGACCACCTGACCGTTTTGGCCGATATGCCTTACGTATGGACGGGAGCCATCATGCGGGGGAACGGGCGCGCGACCGGTGAGGCGGGGCCGTTCGGTACTGTCGGCGGCGATGCACAAGACCTTGATCGTGACCAACGACTTCCCGCCCAGGCCCGGCGGCATCCAGGCTTTCCTGCACAACATGGCGCTGCGGCTGGACCCCGACAGGATCGTCGTCTACGCCTCCACCTGGAAGCGCGGCGCCGAGGGCACGGAGGCGACGGCGGCCTTCGACGCCGAGCAGCCCTTCACGGTCGTGCGCGACCGCACGACGATGCTGCTGCCGACCCCGAGGGTGACCGGGCGGGCGGTGGGACTGCTGCGTGAACACGGCTGCGAGTCGGTGTGGTTCGGCGCCGCGGCCCCGCTCGGTCTGATGGGCCCCGCGCTGCGCCGGGCGGGTGCCCGGCGGATCGTCGCCACCTCGCACGGCCACGAGGCGGGATGGGCGCAGCTGCCCGCGTCCCGGCGACTGCTGCGCCGTATCGGCGAGGGGACGGACACGATCACCTACCTCGGCGAGTACACACGCTCGCGCATCGCCGCCGCGCTCACGCCGGAAGCGGCCGGGCGCATGGTCCAACTGCCGCCCGGCGTCGACGAGAAGACGTTCCATCCGGGGTCGGGCGGCGACGCGGTACGCGAGCGGCTGGGGCTCGCGGAGCGGCCGGTGGTGGTCTGCGTCTCGCGGCTGGTGCCGCGCAAGGGGCAGGACACCCTGATCCTCGCCATGCCCGCGATCCTGGCGCGGGTCCCCGACGCCGTACTGCTGATCGTCGGCGGCGGACCGTACGACAAGGAGCTGCGGAAGCTGGCGACGGAGACCGGCGTCGCGGACTCCGTACGCTTCACCGGCCCCGTGCCCTGGTCCGAACTGCCCGCCCACTACGGCGCCGGCGACGTCTTCGCGATGCCCTGCCGCACCCGCCGCGGCGGCCTCGACGTGGAGGGCCTGGGCATCGTCTATCTGGAGGCCTCCGCGACGGGCCTCCCGGTGGTCGCGGGCGACTCCGGCGGCGCTCCTGACGCGGTACTGGACGGTGAGACGGGCTGGGTGGTCCACGGCGCCCCGCCGGCGCTCGCCGCCCAGGAATCGGCGGACCGCATCACGACCCTGCTGCTCGACCCCGAACTCCGCCGTCGCATGGGCACGCGCGGCCGTGACTGGGTCGAGGACCGCTGGCGCTGGGACCTCCTGGCGAACCGCCTGCGCGAGCTGTTGTAGGAGCCCTCAGCCCCGGTACAGCGACTCGATCTCGTCCGCGAAGTGCTTCGCCACCACACCGCGCTTCAGCTTCAGCGACGGCGTGATGTGGCCCGCGTCCTCCGTGAACTGGGCGTCCAGGACACGGAACTTGCGTACCGACTCCGCCTTCGAGACCGCCGCGTTGCCGTCGTCCACCGCCTGCTGGACCGCCGCCAGCAGATCCGGGTCGTCGTGCAGCGACGCCGCCGTCGAGCCCGCCGGTTTGCCGTGCTCCTTGGCCCAGCGCGCCAGGAACTCCTCGTCGATCGTCACCAGCGCGGCCACGAACGGACGCCCGTCGCCGACCACGATGCACTCGGCGATCAGCGCGTGCGCGCGGATGCGGTCCTCGATCACGGCGGGCGCCACGTTCTTGCCGCCCGCCGTCACCAGGATCTCCTTCTTGCGGCCGGTGATCGCGAGATACCCGTCCTCGTCGAGCGTGCCGATGTCGCCGGTGTGGAACCAGCCGTCGGCCAGCGCCTCCGCCGTCGCCGCCTCGTTTTTCCAGTAGCCCGTGAACACGTGCTCGCCGTGCAGCAGCACCTCGCCGTCGTCGGCGATACGGATCACCGAACCCGGCAGCGGCTGTCCCACCGTGCCGATCTTCTGCCGGTCCCACGGGTTGAACGCGGTCGCCGCGCACGTCTCCGTCAGGCCGTACCCCTCCAGCACCGTGAAGCCGATGCCGCGGAAGAAGTGACCGAGCCGTTCGCCCAGCGGGGCGCCGCCGGAGATGGCGTACTCGCCCCGGCCGCCGAGGACCGCGCGCAGCTTGCCGTACACGAGCACGTCGAAGACCTTGTGCCTGATCCTGAGCCCGAGGGACGGACCCCGCGCGCTGTCCGTCGCGCGGCTGTAGTCGATCGCCGTCCGCGCCGCGCGGTCGAAGATCTTCCCCTTGCCGTCCGCCTGGGCCTTGGCGCGCGCCGAGTTGTAGACCTTCTCGAAGACACGCGGCACCCCGAGGATCAGCGTCGGCCGGAACGTGGCCAGTTCCTCGGTCAGGTTCTTGATGTCCGGTACGCAGCCGAGTTTGATCGGCGCCATCACGGAGGCGACCTCGACCAGCCGCCCGAAGACGTGCGCGGCGGGCAGGAAGAGCAGGACGGAGCAGTCGCCCGTACGGAACAGCGGCTTCATGCGCTCCACCACGTTGCCGCACTCCGCGAAGAACGCGCGGTGCGTCAGCACGCAGCCTTTGGGCCGGCCGGTGGTGCCGGAGGTGTAGACGATCGTCGCCGGGTCGTCCGCCTTCGCGGTCGCGCTGCGCCGGTCGACCACCGCCTCGGGGACCTCCGCGCCGGCGGCGGTCAGCTCCGCCACACAGTCCTTGTCGATCTGCCAGACGTGCCGCAGCTCCGTCAGCCCGTCCGACACCGACCGTACGGCCGCCGCGTTCGCGTCGGACTCCACGATCACGGCCGCGGTGCCCGAGTCGCCGAGGACCCACTGCACCTGCTCGGCCGAACTCGTCTCGTACACCGGCACCGTGACGGCGCCCGCGCTCCAGATCGCGAAGTCGAACAGCACCCACTCGTAGCGGGTCCGCGACATCAGGGCGACCCGCTCGCCCGGGAGGATGCCGGACGCGATCAGCCCCTTGGCCACCGCCCGTACCTCGGCGAGGAACTGGGTGGCCGTGACGTCCGTCCAGACGCCGCCGGTCTTGCGGCTCAGGACCGCGACATCCGGATGCTGAGCGGCGTTGCGGCTGATGAGATCCGTCAGATTGCCGTCCGAGGGGACCTCGTACAGGGCCGGAAGGCTGAACTCGCGCAAGACTGCTGCTCCTCGTCGGGCGCCGGTCGCACGGCACTGTGCCGAACCGGCTGCGGTCCACATCGGGCAGGTGCTCTCGGGGGTGAGCACGATGGGACTGCCCGGACGTTACCCACCGGTACAGGGTTCCGGATAGAGGGTGCCGGCCAGATGTTCCCTGCGTCACACGTTATTTGACAGTCCTTCGCGCAGATTAGTCCACAGCTGTGCGGACGTGCGAGTAAGCGCAGGTCCGGACCCCTCTACTCAGCCCGAAGACGGCGATCTAGGGTGAGCGGCATGGGTGGTGGCGGGAACATCGGCAGGGACATCGACCAGAACAGTGACCGGAGCGGCGAGCGGGCCGGCGGGGGCGGCAGCACCCGTACCCGCGTCCATGTCGTCAGCGACGTGCACGGCAACGCCCGCGACCTCGCCAGGGCCGGTGACGGCGCCGACGCCCTGATCTGCCTCGGCGACCTCGTCCTCTTCCTCGACTACGCCGACCACTCGCGCGGCATCTTCCCCGACCTCTTCGGCGAGGAGAACGCCGACCGCATCGTGGAGCTGCGCACCGCCCTGCGCTTCGACGAGGCGCGTGACCTCGGCCGCGGCCTCTGGGCCGGTCTTGAGGCCGACCGCGAGACGGCCATCGAATCGGCGGTACGCCGCCAGTACGCCGAAATGTTCGCGGTCTTTCCCAACCCGACGTACGCCACCTACGGCAATGTCGACATCCCGGGCCTCTGGCCCGAGTACGCCGGACCTGGCACGACAGTCCTCGACGGCGAGCGCGTCGAGATCGGCGGGCGGGTCTTCGGCTTCGTCGGCGGCGGTCTGCGCACCCCGATGCGCACGCCCTACGAGATCTCCGACGAGGAGTACGCCGCCAAGGTCGAACGGCTCGGCGATGTCGACGTGCTCTGCTCCCACATCCCGCCCGACGTGCCGGAGTTGACGTACGACGTGGTCGCCCGCCGCTTCGAGCGCGGCAGCCGCGCGCTGCTCGACGCCCTGCGCAGGACGAGACCGAGGTACGCGCTCTTCGGCCATGTCCACCAGCCGCTCGCCTCCCGGATGCGCGTCGGCTCGACGGAGTGCGTGAACGTCGGACACTTCGCGTCCACCGGACGGCCCTGGGCCATGGAATGGTGACCGGCGCGCACGCGATAACCTGCACGCTGCACGGGCGGTACCGGTAAGCGTGACCGTCGCCCCGCACCACCGGGGAGACACCATCTGGAGGAGCACGTCGATGGCGGAACACACCAAGTCGAGCATCACGATCGAGGCGGCACCCGCCGACGTGATGGGCGTGATCGCCGACTTCGCCCGCTATCCCGAGTGGACCGGCGAGGTGAAGGAGGCCGAGGTGCTCGCCACCGACGCCGAGGGCCGCGCCGAACAGGTACGGCTGGTGCTCGACGCCGGCGCGATCAAGGACGACCACACCCTCGCGTACACCTGGACCGGCGGTGACGAGGTCAGCTGGACGCTGGTCAAGTCCCAGATGCTGCGCTCGCTCGACGGCTCGTACCACCTCGTCCCGACGGACGGCGGCGCGCGCACCGAGGTCACCTACCGGCTGACCGTCGACGTCAAGATCCCGATGCTCGGGATGATCAAGCGCAAGGCCGAGAAGGTCATCATCGACCGCGCACTCGCCGGTCTGAAGAAGCGCGTCGAGAGCGCCCCCGGAGGCACCGGGTCCGCCGAAGCGTTCGAGAAGCCCGGCGCCTGATGGCGGAGCGTACGGCCGGCACCGCGTCCGAGGCACGTACGACCAGGGCGACGCGCACGGTCCTGGTCACCGGCCCCGGAGGGGCGGGCCGTACCACCATCGCCGCGGCGACCGCCCTGGCAGCCGCCCGGCGCGGCGACCGCACGCTGCTGCTCTGCGCCGACCCGGCGGGCCCCGGCGCCGTCGTCGGCGCCCCGGCCGGCCTCGGGGTCGAACCGGCCGAGGTGACGCCCGGCCTCTGGGCCGCGTGCGTGGACCCCGCCGACTACTTCCGCACGGAATTCCTCGCGCTCCAGGACCGTGCCGCCACCGTGCTCGACATGCTCGGCGCACGCCGACTGGACGGCGAAGAGCTGACCGAGCTGCCCGGCAGCGAACAGTTCGCCCTGCTCCAGGCGCTGCGCCGGGCCTCGGCCGGCGACTGGGACGTGCTCGTCGTCGACCTGCCGCCGCTGCGCGACGCCCTGTCCGTGCTCGCCCTGCCCGAGCGGCTCCGCCGTCTGCTGGGCCGCCTCCTGCCGGTGGAACGGCAGGCCGCGCGTGCGCTGCGCCCGATCATGGCGCAGCTCGCCGGGGTGCCGATGCCCGCAGAGTGGCTGTACGGCGCCGCCGCCCGCAGGGACGAGGAACTGGCCGCCGTACAGACGCTGATCGGGGCCGGCACCACGACGGTGCGGCTCGTCGCGGAGCCGGGTCCTGCCGCCCGGGACGCGCTGCGCGTGGCCCGCGCCGGGCTCGGACTGTACGGGCTGCGCGTCGACGCCCTCGTGCCGAACAAGGTGCTGCCGACGGACTCGTCCGACGCCTGGCTCGCGACGCTCGCCGCCCAGCAGCAGAAGTGCCTGGACGAGTGGAGCGAGGAGTACGGCCCCGCGTGGCCGCTGCGCCCGGTCCGCCATCTCGGCCGGGACCCGCGCGGAGCCGCCGATCTCGCGGACCTCGCCGGTCTCGCGGACCTGGACACGGACCTGGACGCGGGCGTGGACGCGGGCGTGGGACAGGATCCCGCCGCGTACGGCGATCCGTGGTGGGTCGAGGACCGGCGCGAGGAGGACGGGCTGCTGGTCTGGTGCCTGCCCCTGCCCGGCGCCGTGAAGTCGGACGTCGGCCTGGTCCGGCGCGGCGACGAACTCCTGCTGACCGTAGGCCCGTTCCACCGTATGGTGCCGCTCAAAGCCGCTCTGCGCCGCTGCACCGTCTCGGGCGCCGCGCTCACGGACGGTGTCCTGAAGGTCCGGTTCACGCCGGAGCCTGGGCTCTGGCCGCGCACGCCCTGAACGTCCCCCCGGGGTTCAGGTACCGTCGAAGGTATACAGCCTCCGTTCCGTCCCGGACGAGGCACCTTGTCCCGATGCGGGAGAAACCCATGAGTGATGCCATCGAGCGTCCCGCCGCCGACCCGGACGCCTGGGCCACGGCCTGCGCCGAGGACCTCGCCGCCGAGAAGGCCCGACGTCGCGCCGTGCACGGTACGCCGCCCGGCTCGGCCTCCGAGGAGCTGCGCAAGTTCGTGGACGCGGTCGCCGACAAGGTGTCCTCGTTCCAGAGCCCGCTGCTCGGCATGGCCGCACAGGGCGCCGTCCAGCAGTTCATCAATCAGGCCAAGTCCGCCGTCGAGCCGGTCATCGGCCGTAATCCGGACCTTTTCGACCATCTCGCGGCGGCCGGAAACGAACTGCTTGCCGCCTACCGTTCCGCGGTCGAGGGCGACGAGCGCCGCTGGACCCGGGGACCGTCCGAGGCCCCCGACATCCGCCTGAACAAGGCGGACGAAAAGGCCAACGACCCCTCGGATCCCCGTGACGAGGGCCCTGCTCCGGGTACCCACATCGACCTGGACTGACCAGCCCGACGCCCGCCCTCGGGTACGGTTGGGCCCAGCGGGGCTCGACCGAAAACTGAGGGACACATGGGACTCACCATCGGCGTCGACATCGGCGGCACCAAGATCGCGGCGGGCGTGGTCGACGAAGAGGGCACGATTCTCGATACGCATCAGGTGCCAACCCCGCCGACCGCCGAAGGCATCGTCGACGCGATCTGCGCGGCGGTGTCCGGGGCCGGCAAGGGACACGACATCGAGGCCGTCGGCATCGGCGCCGCCGGTTACGTGGACGACAAGCGCGCCACCGTTCTGTTCGCGCCGAACATCGACTGGCGTCACGAACCGCTCAAGGACAAGGTCGAGCAGCGGGTCGGTATGCAGGTCGTGGTGGAGAACGACGCGAACGCGGCGGCCTGGGGCGAGTACAAGTTCGGGGCCGGACAGGGCCACGACGACGTCATCTGCATCACGCTCGGCACCGGGCTGGGCGGCGGCATCATCATCGGCAACAAACTGCGCCGGGGACGCTTCGGTGTGGCGGCGGAATTCGGCCATATCCGGGTCGTGCCCGACGGGTTGCTCTGCGGCTGCGGCAGCCAGGGCTGCTGGGAGCAGTACGCGTCGGGGCGCGCCCTCGTCAGATACGCGAAGCAACGCGCCAACGCCACCCCCGAGAACGCGGAGATACTGCTGCGTCTCGGCGACGGCACACCCGACGGCATCGAGGGCAAGCATGTCAGCGCCGCCGCCCGCGAGGGCGACCCGGTGGCCGTCGACTCCTTCCGGGAGCTGGCCCGTTGGGCCGGCGCGGGCCTGGCAGATCTGGCCTCGCTCTTCGACCCGTCGGCTTTCATCGTCGGCGGTGGCGTGTCGGACGAGGGCGAACTGGTCCTCGACCCGATCCGCAAGTCCTTCCGCCGCTGGCTGATCGGCGGGCAGTGGCGCCCGCACGCGCAGGTCCTCGCGGCCCAACTGGGCGGCAAGGCCGGGCTGGTGGGGGCCGCGGACCTGGCCCGCCAGGGTTGAGCCGTACGGCCCGCACGGTCGCTCTCAGGCACCGGACGGGCCAAGTGCGCTGTTCTCGGGCGCCGGACGGGCTCGACAAGCCCGTCCGGCGCCCGAGAACGACCCGGCGGGCGCGCGGACCCCGTTGTCCGGCCCCGATTTCGCGGCCCCGGTATCCGGCTGCCGCCCTCCCCGTCGCGCCCCGCAGGACGGCGGCGGGCGTTGGCCTATCGTGGTCCGGTGACCATTCCGGTGAGTGGACAGGGTGGACCCGTCCCCATGATTTCGCTGCCCGACTCCCGTACCGAGCCCGACGGTTCGGCCGTGATCCGTGTGCTCAGCTACAACGTCCGCTCCATGCGCGACGACTGCGAGGCGCTGGCCCGGGTGATCCGCGCCTGCGAGCCCGATCTGGTCTTCGTCCAGGAGGCGCCGCGCTTCTTCCGCTGGCGCAAGCGCGCCGCGTGGCTGGCGGCCCGGACGGATCTCGTCGTCCTCAGCGGCGGCGGTACGGCCGCGGGACCTCTGCTGCTGTGCTCGCTGCGCGCCACGGTGGAGCGTACGGAGGACGTACTGCTGCCGCTCACGCCGGGGCTGCACCGGCGCGGCTTCGCCACGGCCGTCGTACGGATCGGTGGCGCCCGTATCGGCCTGCTCAGCTGCCATCTGAGCCTCCAGGCGGACGAACGCCTCGCCCAGGCCGGGATGCTGCTCGACCGCGTCGGGGCGATGGACGTGCCGCACGCGGTGGTGGCCGGCGACCTCAACGACCGGCCCCAGGGGCGTTCGTTCCGGCGGATCGCCAAGGAGCTCCAGGACTGCTGGGCGGTCAAGCCCTGGGGGAGCGAGTACACCTCGACCCCCGCCGATCCGCGTCAGCGTATCGACGCGGTCTTCGCGACCGAGGGCGTCGAAGTGCTGGGCTGCGGAGTGCCGTTGGGGCTGCCGGGCATCGCGAAGAGCGACCTGCGGGCGGCTACGGATCACCTTCCGGTGCTGGCCGCCCTGCGCGTGCCCGCGTCCTGAACGCGGCCTCCGGGCAAGGGCCCTGACCTTGTCTCAGGTCCGACGGGGCGTCAGGCTGCCACCCTTCAGGGCTCCTTGTTCAGACGACCGCGCCGCGGCCCGGATCGTCGTCCTCCTCGTCGTCCTGCTGCATCCGCGCCACCAGTGTGACGAAACCGCCCAGGAAGCCGCCGATACAGACCGTCGTCAGCCACCAGGTCATCTCCCACTGCAACAGCACCGCGAGGAGCATGAGCACCGGGCCGCCGATCACCGCGAGCCAGGCGAACTTGGCCGTGACGTCGGCCTCCGGCAGCGGCGGCGGCTCCGGCGGTACGAAATGGCCCTCGTCGCTGTCGTCGAGGTCGTCCTCGCCGGGCTCCGCCACCGAGTAGTCACGCGGCCCGCCGCCGGCGACGCCGGGTGCGAAGACGATCGAGCCGCCGAGCGAGGGCTTGTCCGGCTTGTCGAACTTGCTCGGTTTGACCGGATCTCCGGTCTCGGTGTCCGGCCGGCGCTCGGGCGTGGGCGCCACGGCGGATTCGGCGTCGGCGGTGCCCGGACCGGTGCCCGCCCCAGCCTCCGGCCCCGCCTCCGACCGGTTCACCGGCCCGAGGTCCGCCTTCGTGGTCCCGGACCCCTTGTCCTTGGGCGGCGCCGGCTCGGAGCTGTTCCGGTCGCTCTCCAGCAACGCCAGGTCCTCGACCGACTTGAAGGGCTTGGCACCCGGCGGATCGGCCGGCTCCTCGCCGTAACCCGCGACGATCGCCGCCCACGCGGCGTCCTCGTCGATCGGCTGCGGCTCACGGTCCGCGTCATGCTCAGCCACCGGTTGTGCTCCCCTTCTTCCCGACGTTCGGAGCGAGTCGGCCGACGAACGCGTGACTCTCCTCGAAAATCCGCTCCGCATCGTGGTCCAACGTCGCCACGTGGTAGCTCTGTTCCAGAATGACTTCACGGATGTCCGTCGACGAGACCCGGCCGAGGATCCTGGCCGAGTCGGCCGGGGGCACGACATGGTCCTGGGGGCTGCGCATCAGCAGCAGCGGCTGGGTGACCTGGGGAAGCTCACGGTCCACCAGCCGGAAGAAGTTCCGCAGGGAGTGCGCGGAGTGCAGCGGCACCCGGTCGTAACCGATCTCCTCGCTGCCGGGCAGCGCGATGTCGCTGCGCAGCCCCTTTGTCGTCCGGACGAGGTGCCGGGCGACCGGCAGGGCGTACGCCGAAAGGCCGTGCACCTTGTTCCCCGGGTTGACGACCGCGACGCCGGTGACGGCGTGCCCGTGCTTGGCGGCGAGGCGCAGCGCCAGCGTCCCGCCCATGGAGAGACCGAAGACGAAGACCTGCTCGCACCGCTCGGCGATCTCCCGCAGCGCGCGGTCCACCGCCGCGTACCAGTCCTGCCAGCCGGTGATCTGCATGTCCTCCCAGCGCGTGCCGTGCCCGGGGAGCAGCGGCAGCGACACCGTGAGATCCCGGGCGGCCAGATACTCGGCCCAGGGGCGCAGCGACTGCGGGGAACCGGTGAATCCATGGCAGAGGAGGACGCCGACAGCTCCGCCCTCGTGGCGGTACGGCTCGGCTCCAGGAAGGACCGGCACAGGGTCTCCTGTTCGTCAGTCTCGAAGTGGTACTTCACCGTACGCGACCGGACCGACACCGACCAGAGCCGTCGGCGCCCCGGGACGGAACCACCGCGTCCCCCGCGGGTTAAGGTGCGTCGACAGCACACAGGAGGCACCCGAGTTGATCTACCGCGCGATGAAGTTCTCCATCGGAGGGCCGCTCAAGCTTGCGTTCAGACCTTGGGTGGAGGGCATCGAGCACATCCCCGATGACGGGCCCGCGATCCTCGCCAGCAACCATCTCTCGTTCTCCGACTCCTTCTTCCTTCCCGCGGTCCTGAGCCGGAAGGTGACCTTCATCGCCAAGGCGGAGTACTTCACATCGCCGGGCGTGAAGGGCCGGCTCACGGCCGCGTTCTTCAAGGGCGTCGGTCAGCTCCCGGTGGACCGCTCCGGCGCGCGCGGCGCGGGCGAGGCGGCCATCAAGAGCGGCATAGCGGTTCTGCGGAGCGGTGAGCTCTTCGGTATCTACCCCGAGGGCACCAGGTCGCCCGACGGACGGCTCTACCGGGGCAAGCCGGGCGGCCTGGCGCGCGTGGCGCTCGCCTCCGGCGCGCCCGTGATCCCGGTCGCCATGATCGACACGGAGAAGATCCAGCCGCCGGGCACGGTGATGCCGAAGCTGATGCGGCCGGGGATCAGGATCGGGCGACCGCTGGACTTCAGCCGGTATCAAGGCATGGAGAACGACCGTTTCATCCTGCGTTCGCTGACCGACGAAGTCATGTACGAGATCATGAAGCTGTCCGGTCAGGAGTACGTCGACATCTACGCGACGGCCGCCAAGCGCAGGATCGCCGAAGAGGCGAAGGCGGCGAAGGCGGCGAAACCGCTCAAGCCGGGGAAGACGGAGCAGCCGGGGTAGGCGGGACGGACGGGACCGGGGGGTTGGGGGAGTACATGGCCGGACGCGAACGGGTCGTACGGATGTCGGTCGAGCAGCCGCTGTGGCGCGCGCTCACCGCGTACCGCCTGCTGACCATGGTCTACGCCGTCCTGATCGCCGCCTTCGCGCGCGACAAGTTCGAGCGCCCCTGGCTCGCCGCCGGGTACCTCGCCCTCCTCGTCGTGTGGACGGTCGCCACGCTGCCCAAGGTGGCCAACGCCGTCAGCTGCACCAAGCGCTTCCTCGGCGTCGACCTCACCATCGCGCTCACCGGCGTCCTGCTCACCTCGGTCGTCGACGTGCAGGCCCGGCAGGAGGACGGCCCCACCCTGCCGAGCATATGGACCGCCGGCGCCGTCCTCGCGTTCGCCGTCAAGGGCGGCTGGCGCTGGGCGGCCTTCGCCTCCTCGCTGGTCGCCGTCGCCAACCTGGTCGGGCGCGGCAACCCCAGCCGGGACACCCTGCACAACGTGCTGCTCGTCTGGGTCGCGTCCATCGCGATCGGCTACATCGTCGAGGTTGCCCGCGCCTCCGAACGCACCCTGGCGCGCGCCCTGGAGATCGAGGCGGCGACCCGCGAACGCGAGCGGCTGGCGCGCGACATCCACGACAGCGTGCTCCAGGTCCTGGCCATGGTGCAGCGGCGCGGCACCGCGCTCGGGGGCGAGGCGGCGGAGCTGGGCCGGATGGCCGGGGAACAGGAGGTCGCCCTGCGCACCCTGGTCTCCAGCGGCCTCGTGCCCCCGACGCGCGCCTCCGAGGACGCCTCGCTGGGCGCGGTGGTGCGTCACATCGACGACGCGGAGTACGTCGCGGAGGGGCGGGGACCCGGGGACGACGGCGGCCCCGACGGGGCCGAGTTGTGGGATCTGCGTACGCTGCTGGCGCCGTTCTCGGGCTCGGCGGTGACACTCGCCGAGCCGGGTGCTCCCGTCCTGCTCCGGCCCGCGGCGGCCAGGGAACTGGCCGCGGCCGTCAACGCCGCCCTGGACAATGTCCGTCAGCACGCGGGTGACGGCGCGCGGTCCTGGATCCTGGTCGAGGACTCGCCGGACGAGGTGGTCGTGACCGTCAGGGACGACGGCCCGGGTATCCCGGAGGGCCGTCTCGCCCAGGCGGAGGGGGAGGGGCGTCTCGGTGTCGCGCTCTCGATCCGGGGGCGGCTGCGGGAGTTGGGCGGTACGGCCGAGCTGATCTCGGTTCCCGGCCAGGGCACGGAAGTCGAGTTGAAGGTTCCACGGGGGAAGGCGGAGCGATGAGCGAGCAGACGGAGAAGAACGAGCGCGGCGAGGGCGCCGGGGGCGCGGACGGCGCCGTGGCAGGACCGACGCGCGTGATGGTGGTCGACGACCACCCCATGTGGCGCGACGCCGTCGCCCGCGACCTCACCGAGGCCGGCTTCGACGTGGTGGCGACGGCCGGCGACGGTCCCCAGGCGGTGCGCCGCGCGACGGCCACCACCCCCGACGTGATCGTCCTCGACCTCAACCTGCCCGGCATGCCCGGTGTCCAGGTCTGCAAGGAACTGGTCGGCTCCCAGCCCGGCCTGCGGGTCCTGGTCCTCTCGGCGAGCGGCGAGCACGCCGACGTACTCGAAGCGGTGAAGTCCGGCGCCACCGGCTATCTGCTGAAGTCGGCCAGCACGGCCGAGCTGACGGACGCCGTACGGCGCACCGCCGTCGGCGACCCGGTCTTCACCCCCGGACTCGCCGGACTGGTCCTCGGCGAGTACCGCAGGCTCGCCTCGGAGCCCGCGCCCGCCGCGTCCGACGAGCCCAAGGCACCCCAGCTGACCGACCGCGAGACCGAGGTGCTGCGCCTGGTCGCCAAGGGGCTCTCGTACAAGCAGATCGCCGAGCGCCTGGTCATCTCGCACCGCACGGTGCAGAACCACGTACAGAACACCCTCGGCAAGCTCCAGTTGCACAACCGCGTGGAGCTGGTGCGGTACGCGATCGAGCGCGGCCTCGACGACGTGTGACGCGCCGCCGGCGCGCCGTGCGCACCACCGCCGATCGGCAACCGCCCCTCACCGCCCTCTGGTGTTACGGAAATGACCCTGCGCACCATGCCGGGGTGACCTGTGTCACTCAGGCGTGGCTCAGGTGCGTCACCGACGGCGAAGGGAAGTGTTTCCATGCGGGTCGGAGTATTGACCGGGGGCGGCGACTGCCCAGGGCTCAACGCGGTCATTCGAGGCATCGTACGCAAAGGCGTCCAGGAGTACGGGTACGAGTTCACCGGCTTCCGGGACGGCTGGCGCGGACCGCTGGAAGGCGACACCGTACGGCTCGACATCCCCACCGTGCGGGGCATCCTGCCCCGCGGTGGCACCATCCTCGGATCCTCGCGCACCAATCCGCTCAAGGCGGCCGACGGCATCCGCCGGATCAAGGAGAACCTCGCGGACGGCGGGGTCGACGCGCTCATCGTGATCGGCGGCGAGGACACCCTGGGCGTGGCGGCCCAGCTCTCCGACCAACACGGCGTGCCCTGTGTCGGCGTGCCCAAGACCATTGACAACGACCTCTCGGCCACCGACTACACCTTCGGATTCGACACGGCGGTCGGCATCGCGACGGAGGCCATCGACCGCCTCCACACCACCGCCGAGTCGCACATGCGCGTCCTCGTCTGCGAGGTGATGGGGCGGCACGCGGGCTGGATTGCCCTGCACTCGGGTCTCGCGGGCGGCGCGAACGTCATCCTCATCCCGGAACAGCGCTTCGACATCGACCAGGTCTGCGCCTGGGTGACTTCCCGTTTCAAGGCCTCCTACGCGCCCATAGTGGTCATCGCCGAGGGCGCGATGCCCAAGGACGGCGAGGTGATTCTCAAGGACGGGACGTTGGACTCCTTCGGCCATGTCCGGCTGTCGGGTGTCGGCGAGTGGCTCGCCAAGGAGATCGAGAAGCGCACCGGCAAGGAGGCGCGGACCACGGTCCTCGGGCATGTGCAGCGCGGTGGTACGCCCAGCGCGTTCGACCGGTGGCTGGCCACGCGTTTCGGGCTGCACGCGATCGAGGCCGTGAGGGACGGCGACTTCGGCAAGATGGTCGCCCTGCGTGGCACGGACATCGTGCGCGTCCCGATCTCGGAGGCGATAGCGGAACTCAAGACGGTCCAGCCGGAGCTCTACAAAGAAGTCGGCGTCTTCTTCGGCTGACCGGTCACCGATCACCGGCCATGGCCGTACGCACGCGCGGTGGCGTACGTACGGCCAGCCGCCGGCCGGCCGGTCAGCGCAGGCGCTCCGCCCCGCTGCCGCGCATCGCGCCGGCGAGGAGATCACCGACGATCTCCGGCCCGCGCAGCGTCAGCACGGACTCCGGATGGAACTGGACCCCGGCGAAGCCCGGTCCGCGCAGCGCGTGCACCTCCCCCGCGCCGTCCCTGCTCACCTCGATGCCGCGCGCCGCCAGCGCCGCCGCCCGCTCGTCGTCGCAGCGCGCGGTGAAGCTGTTGTAGAAGCCGACGGTCTCCGTCCGGCCGAAGAGGTCGATCCGGGTCTGCGCGCCCTGGTACGGCAGCCGCTTGCGCGCCGTCCCGAGCCCCAGCTCCGCCGCGATCAGCTCGTTGCCGAGGCAGACACCCAGCAGCCCGTGCGGGTGCTCGCGCAGCAGCGCGGCGGTCAGCGCGCGCAGCGTACGCATCCGGGACCCGGCGGCGTCCGACGGATCTCCCGGCCCCGGGCCGAGCACCACGGGTCCCCGGTGCGCGAGCGCCGCCTCCGTACCGGAGCCTGGTTCGTCGTACCGCCGTACGGTCACCTCCAGACCGGCCGACCGCAGCAGGTGCGCGAGCATCGACGTGAAGGTGTCCTCGCTGTCGACGACCAGCGCGTGCCCCGTCAGCGACGCCGAGCGCTCCCGCATCTTCAGCCAGAACGGCGCCAGTTGCGCGCGCCGCGAGTCCAGCGCCGCCCGTACGCGCGGGTCGTCCGCGAGCGCCTTCCGTACGGAGGAGCCGTCCGGCCGCCCCGGGTGCACGCCCAGCGCCGTCAGCACCCCCGCCGCCTTGGCATGGGTCTCGGCGACCTCGCCGGCCGGGTCGGAGTGCCGTACGAGCGTGGCCCCGACCGGCACGCGCAGCCCGCCGTCGGCGCCGATGTCGGCCGTCCGGATCAGGATCGGCGAGTCGAGGGTCTGCGCCCCGCCCGCGTCCCTCCCCACGAGGGCCAGCGCGCCCGCGTAGTAGCCGCGCCCCGTCCCGTCCCGCCCCAGCGGCTCGTACCGCGCGATGACGCGGCAGGCGTTCTGCACCGGCGATCCCGTGACGGTCGCGGCGAACATCGTCTCCCGCAGGACATCACGCACATCGAGCGAGGACCGCCCGCGCAACTCGTACTCCGTGTGCGCGAGATGAGCCATCTCCTTGAGCCGGGGGCCGATCACCACCCCGCCCATGTCACCCACGGTGCACATCATCTTGAGTTCCTCGTCGACGACCATGGACAGCTCGTCCGTCTCCTTGCGGTCGCCGAGGAAGTCGAGCAGCGCCTCGGTGGTCGGCCCCTCCGGCGGATAGCGGAACGTCCCGCTGATGGGATTCATCACGACGGTGCCGCCGCTCATCCGCACATGCACCTCGGGGCTGGCCCCGACCAGGGTCCGGCCGCCCTTGTCCCCGGTGTGCACCACATACGTCCAGTACGCGCCGCGTTCACCGGCCAGCAGCCGCCGGAAGAGCGCGAGCGCGTCGGCGCGCCCGAAGCCGGGGATCCGGCCCTCGAAGGTCCGCCTGATGACGAAGTTGGCGCCCTCGCCACGCCCGATCTCGTCCTCGACGACACGCCGGACGACGTCCGCGTACCGCTCGTCGTCCACGTCGAAGGCACCGTCCTCGACCTGGACGTGGTGCGCGGGCAGGTGCGCGAGAACCTCCGCGAGCGGCAGCTCGTACGTTTCGTCGGCGACCAGCACCGCCAGCGGGGTGCCGTCGTCGTGCGCGTCGAAACCGCGCTCCCGGATCTGCCGGAACGGCACCAGGGCGAGCGAGGGGCGCTCGTCCTCCGCCGGGATGTCGGCCAGCCGCGCCACCTCGCGCACCTCGCCGATGAGCAGCTCCACGGTGTCGTGGTCCCGCCCCGGCGTACGGCGGCGCAGCAGGGCGAAGGGCGGGCAGCCGTCGCCGGTGAGCCGGGCCAGGAGCGCGCGGGTGTCCGTGCCGGTGCTGTCCGCACCGGTGCTCTCTGTACGGATGGCGTCAACGCGAGTGATGTCCATACGGGTGGGGTTCCTTCCGGAGAAGAGGAACGGCCCCGATTCCCGGTCCGTGCCGGCCGACGGGCCGGGAAACACGGAAGGCCGCCCCTCGGGCGGCCTTGCGATTCGGTGTCGAGCGCGTGAATCAGCGGACCGCCGGATGTGCGGTCCACCACCAAGCCTGGTTCAGCTGCGCCAACATGTCGCGGAGCATAACCGACATCCCCCGCGGGTGAAACGGACGCGGAGAGACGTCTCAACCACTGAGAGAGGACATGGACGGCCTCCGGGACCCCGTAATGTTGTCCGCGTGACCGTGAACGCTGACACCCGAGCACCCGCCGTGCAGGCGACCTGGCGAGACCTCCCCGCGGCGCAGCAGCCCGAGTATCCCGATGCCGAGGCTCTGCGCGCTGCCGTCGCGGAGCTCGAAAGCTATCCGCCGCTCGTCTTCGCGGGCGAATGCGACCAGCTGCGCGCCAGGATGGGAGCCGTCGCCAAGGGCGAGGCGTTCCTGCTCCAGGGCGGCGACTGCGCGGAGGCCTTCGACGGCGTGTCCGCCGAGCAGATCCGCAGCAAGCTCAAGACCCTGCTCCAGATGGGCGCGGTCCTCACCTACGCGGCTGCCGTGCCGGTCGTGAAGGTGGGCAGGATCGCCGGCCAGTACTCGAAGCCGCGCTCCAAGCCCACCGAGACGCGCGACGGCGTGACGCTGCCCACCTACCGCGGCGACTCCGTCAACGGCTTCGCCTTCACCGAAGAGGCCCGCGTCCCGGACCCCGAGCGCCTGAAGCGGATGTACCACGCGTCCGCCGCGACGCTCAACCTGGTGCGTGCCTTCACGACCGGTGGCTACGCGGACCTGCGCCAGGTGCACGCCTGGAACCAGGACTTCGTGAAGTCGTCCCCGTCCGGCCAGCGTTACGAGCGGCTCGCCCGCGAGATCGACAACGCGCTGAACTTCATGAAGGCGGCGGGCACCGACCCGGCCGAGTTCCGTACGGTCGAGTTCTTCTCCTCGCACGAGGCGCTGCTCCTCGACTACGAGTCGGCGCTGGCCCGCGTGGACTCACGCACCGGCAAGCTGTACGACGTCTCGGGCCACATGGTCTGGATCGGCGAGCGCACCCGTCAACTGGACGGCGCGCACATCGAGTTCGCCTCGCGGATCGCCAACCCGATCGGCATCAAGCTCGGCCCGACGACGACCGTGGACGACGCGCTCAGCTACATCGACCGGCTCGACCCCGAGCGCGAGCCCGGCCGGCTGACCTTCGTGGTCCGGATGGGCGCCGACAAGGTCAGGGACAAGCTCCCCGAGCTGGTCGAGAAGGTCACCGCGTCCGGCGCGACCGTGGCCTGGGTGACCGACCCGATGCACGGCAACACCTTCGAGGCGGCGTCCGGCCACAAGACCCGCCGGTTCGACGACGTGCTGGATGAGGTCAAGGGCTTCTTCGAGGTCCACAAGGCCCTCGGCACGCACCCGGGCGGCATCCATGTCGAGCTGACCGGCGAGGACGTCACCGAATGTGTGGGCGGCGGCGACGAGATCTTCGTCGACGACCTTCACCAGCGGTACGAGACGGCCTGCGACCCCCGGCTCAACCGCAGCCAGTCGCTCGATCTGGCCTTCCTGGTCGCGGAGATGTACCGGGCGCAGTAGGACCTGACGGCAGCCGCGGCGGACACGCGGAGACATACGGGGAGTGGGGCGCGGATCGCGATGTGATCCGCGCCCCACCCATGCAGGGGGGTCTGTCGCGCACGCCGGGCGGCGGGTAAGGTTAGGTTTGCCTCACCGTTCAGACGGGGACGGCGCCAGCCAACGACCCCGCCGGGAGGTGAACCGCGTGTACATCTGCTCCTGCTTCGCCATCACCGAGCAGCAGGTACGGGAACACGCGGAGGCGGGCGCGTGCACCCCCCGCCAGATCGCGTCGGCCTCCAAGGCCGGCACCGACTGCGGGTCGTGCGTACGAAGCATCCAGTCGCTCCTCGGGCGCGGCGGCTGCCCCCGTCGTGAGCTGCTGGGGACGGCCGCGGAGCCCGCGATCGTGGAGACGGCGGTCTCCCAGCCGGTGCGGCCGGTGCTCGCGCAGTCGGGTGCCGTACAGGCTGTGGCCACCTCGGCCGGCCTGGAAGCCGCCTGACGGGCGGCTGCGCCGTCAGCTGTCCGGCTGCTCGATCAACTGGGCGATGTAGAGCGGCTCGCCGAGCTTCTCGACCAGATCGAGCTGGGTCTCCAGATAGTCGATGTGGTGCTCCTCGTCCTTGAGGATCGACTCGAAGATCTTCGCGGACGTGATGTCGGACTTGGCCCGCATGAGCTCGATCCCGCGCCGCAGCCGGTCGATCGCCTCGATCTCGATCTGCCGGTCGAGACTGAACATCTCGGTGACCGTCTGGCCGACCCGTACATGGAAAAGCCGCTGATAATTCGGCAGGCCCTCCAGGAAGAGAATCCGGTCGGTCAGAACCTCCGCGTGCCTCATTTCGTCGAACGACTCGGACCGGGTGTACTTCGCGAGCTTCGTCCAACCGAAGTTCTCCTGCATTTTCGCGTGCAGGAAGTACTGGTTGATCGCGGTCAATTCGGCGGTCAGCTGCTCATTCAGGAACTCGATGACCTCGGGGTCGCCCTGCATCGCAGAGACTCCTTCCGCACGGGGAGTGGCAGTTCGCGCATCCTTGCACCACGCATGAAAAGCGTCCAGTAAGTCCATCCTTAGTAGTAGTTGCCCGAATCGGTCGGTACCTGGTCATGACCACCCTTCGCGGTCTGTCACCATGGAAGGCATGGGTCAGCCGGAAAGCCGGGAAGAGCGGGAGTCCGCGCAGTCCGGGCTTCCGCCGGGGCAGCGGCTCCAGCGCGGCTGGCCGGTCACCCATTACGGGCCCGTGCCCAAGTTCAAGCCGGAGCGCTGGGAGTTCCGGGTCTTCGGCGCCACGGCCGACGGTGACAAGCACTGCTGGAATCACGAGGAGTTTTCGGCCCTGCCGTTCTCCACGGTTGTCGCCGATCTGCATTGCGTCACAAAATTCAGCATGCTCGGGGCCGAATGGGGCGGTGTACTCGCCCGCACGATCCTGGAACTGGCGCCGCCCGCGCCCACCGTGACCCATGTGATGGTCTGGGCCGAGTACGGCTACAGCGCCAATATCCGGCTCGCCGACTTCGCGTCGGAGCGGACCGTCTTCGCCACCCACAAAGGCGGCGAACTCCTCACCGCCGAGCACGGATTTCCGCTGCGGCTCGTCGTCCCGCATCTCTACGCGTGGAAGGGCCCGAAATGGGTCCGGGGCGTGGAGTACATGACCGCCGACCGCCGCGGTTTCTGGGAGGAGCGCGGTTACCACAACATCGGCGACCCCTGGTCCGAGCAGCGCTACTCCTACCAGGAAGTCCCCGGAGACGGCCCCGAGATCTAAGGGCTGTCCCGTAATCCCCGGCGGGCGCACGACGACAGCTACGGCACCTCGCCGCGTTGTCGGATCGCCCGAATACGCCCAGTATGAGGGCGACCCTCCGCCTTGCGATGCACCGCATCTGACGCCGCGCGCTGATCCACCGGGGATTACGGGACAGCCCTTAGGACAGGACCCGGGGCCTTACCCGTGCTCGCGCAGCTTCTTGAGCAGGGCCACGTCCGCCGCGTGGCCCTCCTTGCCGCCGGGGGTCTCGATCACCAGCGGAACGCCCTCGGTCGCCGGATGCGAGAACAGCGCCCGGAACGGCTCCTCGCCGATATGGCCCGCGCCGACGTTCACATGGCGGTCCTTGAGGGCGCCGCAGACGTCCTTGGAGTCGTTGGCGTGGATCAGCCGCAGGCGCCCGGGACCCACCGTCTCCACGAGCTCGTCCAGCGTCCGGCGTGTCCCGCCGGGCGCGGCCAGATCGTGGCCCGCGGCGAAGATGTGGCACGTGTCGAGGCAGACACCGAGCTTGGGGTGCGAGTCCAGCGCGGCGAAGTACGGACCGAAGTCCCCGGCCAGCGAACAGAGCGAGGAGCCCTGCCCCGCGGTCGACTCCAGCAGCAGATACGGGTCGTCGTCGTGCGTCAACTCGTCGAGAAGCGGCAGCAGCAGCTCCCGTACCTGCGCCAGCGCCACCTCGCGCGTCCGCCCGCCGGTCGCCGATCCGGTGTGCACGACGACGCCCGGCGCGCCGATCTCCCGGCCCCGGCGAAGGCTGTGCCGCAGTGACTCCACGGACCTCTCGGCCGTCTCAGGCGTGTGGGAGCCGAAGTTGATCAGGTAGGGCGCGTGGATGTACGCGGACAGCCCCTCGGCCGCGCACTCCGCGCGGAACCGTTCGTCCTGCGCGGGATTCCCGCGCGGTGTCGCCCAGCCCCGCGGGTTGGCGACGAAGACCTGGACGGTCTCGGCGCCGATGTCACGTGCCCAGGCCAGCCCCACGCGGGCGAGACCGCCCGCCACCGGAACATGGCCGCCTACGGGATTGCGCGGGCGGTCGGGGAGCGTCAAGCCTCAGATTCCCTTGGTCGTGATGGTGATGGTGCTGCCCTCGGGGGCCTCTTCGCCGCCGTCGACGGACTGCTTCTCCACGGTGTCGTCCAGGAACGGGAAGCTCCGGTCGACCTTCACCTCGAAGCCCGCCTCCGACAGCTCCGTCTTCGCGGCGTCTATCGACTTCCCGGTGACGTCCGGGACGGCGATCATCCGCGGGCCCTTGGAGATGGTCAGCGTGACCCTGTCGCCGCGGGCGAGCTTGGTGCCCTCCTTCGCGGACTGCCTGGCCACCGACCCGGCGTCCTCGGGGGAGTTGACCCGCTCGGCCGCGATCCTCACGTCGAGTCCCGCGTCCTCCAGCGAGGCGGTCGCCTCCTCCTCGGACTGACCGGTCACGTCGGGCATGTGGACCGGGCTGCCCTTGCTGACGACCAGCGCGACACCCGCGTCGGGCCGCAGCTCCGTACCCGCCTTCGGCTGGGTGCGGATGATGTCGCCCTGATCGGTCTGCTGGTCGAAGGAGCGGGTGACGACGCCGGGCGCAAGCCCGGCCTTCCTGAGGGCGTCCTTGGCGTCGGCCAGCGACTTGCCGGCCAGATCCGGGACCCGCACGATCTCCGGGCCGCGTGAGATGACGAGGGTCACCGACCCGTTGCCCCGTATCCGCGACCGCGGCTCGGGGTCGGTGCGCATGACCGTGCCGCGCTCGAACGTCCCGCTGAAGTCCTGTTCCACCTTCGCGTCCAGACCGGCGTCGGCGAGACGCTTCTTCGCGACCTCCTCGGTCTGTCCGAGGACGGAGGGGACACGGGTGAACTGCCCGGAGTTGATGTACCAGACCCCGACGCCCACACCGAGCACCAGCAGCGCGGCCACCACGATGGCGACGACGCCCCTGGGGGGTCCGGACGCGCCCCGGCGGCGCGCGGGAGGCCGTCGCGCCGGGGCGGGCGGTCCAGGCGGCGGCAGTGTGAGCCGGCTGGTGCGGCGGACCTGGTCGTCTCCCGAGGAGGCGGCCGGGCCGGGCGTACCGGATTCGTCGGCCGACACCGGGGAGCGGACAAGGCGCGGAATCACGCTCGTACGGTCGTCGGAGCCGTCCCCGAGGCCATCACCCGCACCGGTGGCCGGCGTGGCTCCGGAGGGGGCGTAGGAAGCCTGGGAGGCGTCCCGTGAGCGCCCGGCCCCGCCGTCGACGCTGTCGTGGCTGTCCTGGGACGGCTCCGAAGCGGCGCCCACCCTTGTGCCGCCCGTGCGGCCCTTGCCGCCTTTGGCTGCCTTGCCGGCCTTCGTGCCGGTGGAGGCCGACGTGGTCGTGGACGTCGTCGCCTGCGGCGGCATCGCGTCCAGCTGCGCGTCGTCGAGCGCGGCGCGTGTCTCCCGGGTCATCGCGAGGAGCGCCACCGCGTCCTCGGGGCGGATCTCAGGATTGCGGGCGGTGGCCGCCGCGACCAGCTCGTCCAGCTCGATCGCCATTCCGGGCACGGCGGCGGACGGCGCGGGCACGTCCTCGTTCAGATGGAGATAGAGCACCTGCGCGGGGGTGTCCCCGCCGTGCGGCTTGGCGCCGGTCAGCATCTCGTGCAGGACGACACCGCACGCGTACACGTCGACCCGGGTGTCGGAGGTGCCGTACTCGATCTGCTCAGGAGCGAGATAGGAGACCGTGCCGAGGATCGTGCCGCTGGTGTTGGTGACCGAGCCGACGGCCCGTACGAGACCGAAGTCGGCGACCTTCACCCGGCCGTCGTCCCCTATCAGGACGTTCTCCGGCTTGATGTCCCGGTGGATGAAGCCGGCCCGGTGCGCGGCGCCCAGCGCGGCCAGCATCGGCTCCAGGATGTCGAGGGCGGCACGCGGCTGGAGGGCGCCGCGCTCGCGCAGGACGTCGCGCAGCGTGCAGCCCTCCACATACTCCATCGCCAGATACACGTACGCGCCCTCGGCGCCCTGGTCGAAGACCCCCACCACGTTCGGGTGCGCCAGCCGCGCCACGGACTTGGCCTCGCGGATGAAGCGCTCCACGAAGACCGAGTCGGTCGCCAGGGCGGGGTGCATCACCTTCAGAGCCAGGACCCGGTCGAGCCGGGTGTCGACAGCGCGGTAGACCGTGGCCATGCCGCCGACGGCGATGCGCGCGTCGACGCGGTAACGGCCGTCGAGCACCTGCCCGACAAGAGGGTCCTTGAGCGTCGTATCCACCCGGCCGATTCTACGAGCCGCCACCGACACTCCCGCAGCCCCGGGTGAGGCCGGACGCGCCAATGGAGCCGTCTTGTGACAGCGCGCACACCACTTCGCGGCAATCGGCCGACACCCTTCCGGCCGCCGTCCCCCAGGGCCCCCTCCGGCCCTCCCGGAACGGGGGTCAGAAGGCCGGCCGCTCCGGGTCCAGTACCGCCAGCCCCTCCTTGGGAGACGAGGCGTCCGCGAAGTGCCTGCGCGGGATGCGCCCCGCGCGGTGGGCCAGCCGGCCCGCCTCGACCGCGTGCCGCATCGCCTCGGCCATCAGCACGGGCTCCTGGGCGCGCGTGACCGCCGACGCCAGCATGACCGCCGCGCATCCCAGCTCCATGGCGAGCGCCGCGTCGGAGGCCGTGCCCGCCCCCGCGTCCAGGATGACCGGCACGCGCGCGTGGCCGGTGATCAGCTCGAAGTTGTGCGGGTTACGGATGCCCAGACCCGATCCGATCGGTGACCCGAGCGGCATGATCGCCGCGCAGCCCACGTCCTCCAGCTTCCTCGCGAGCACCGGATCGTCGTTCGTGTACGGCAGGACGGTGAAACCGTCGTCCACCAACGTCTCGGCGGCGTCGAGCAGTTCGATCGGGTCGGGCAGCAGCGTCCGCTCGTCGGCGACCACTTCGAGCTTGATCCAGTCGGTACCCAGCGCCTCACGTGCCAGCCGCGCGGTGAGGACCGCCTCGCCCGCGGTGAAGCAGCCCGCCGTGTTCGGGAGCACCCGGATGCCGAGCCGGTCGAGTACCGACAGGACGGAGCCCTGCACGGTCGGGTCGAGCCTGCGCATGGCGACGGTGGTGAGCTCGGTGCCGGAGGCGGTCAGGGACCTTTCCAGTACGTCGAGGCTGGGCGCGCCGCCCGTCCCCATGATGAGCCGGGAGTTGAGTGCGGTGCCGCCGATGACGAGCCTGTCGTCGGACATCTGGTTCAGCCTCCCTGGACAGCGGTGAGGACTTCGACGCGGTCGCCGTCGGACAGGGCGGTGGCCGACCAGCGTCCGCGCGGGACGACGGTCTCGTTCAGCGCGGCGGCGACGCCGGACGGGGCGGGGGTGAGGGTCGCGACGAGGACGTCGAGGGTGACGGGGCCGGTGAGGACGCGGGTCTCCCCGTTCACCGAGACGGTCACGGAGGAGTCCGCGGGCGGGTTCGTGGGAGGGTTCGCGTGCGGATCGACGGGCGGATTCACGGTGTCTGTCATGCGTGCTGCTCCTGACCTGCGGAGACGGCGGGGGAGAGACCCGGCGCCTGGCCGGGCGCGAACGTGGGCGAGAAGCGGTCCGGTGTGAAGGGCCGTGCGTCGTCGGGGAGTTCACCCGTCGTGAGCACAGTGGCCATCACCTGGCCGGTGACTGGTGTCAGGAGCACCCCGTTGCGGTGGTGCCCGGTGGCCAGATGCAGGCCGGGCAGCGCGGTCGGGCCGAGCAGCGGGGCGTTGTCCGGCGATGTCGGCCGCAGCCCCGCGCGGGTCTCGGTGAGCGGCAGTTCGGTGATGCCGGGGAGCAGTTCATGGGCGTCGCGCAGGAGTTCGTACACCCCGCCCGCCGTCACCGTCGTGTCCCAGCCGAGTTCCTCGCTCGTGGCGCCGACGACCAGCTCGCCGTTCTCGCGCGGCACCAGATAGACATGGCTGCCGCGGACCTCGGCCCGCAGTGTCCGGGAGAGGAACGGCGCGTACGGGCGCGGCACCGTCAGCCGCAGGACCTGGCCCTTGACGGGCCGTACCGGCGGCAGGACGTCGTCCGGCACCCCGGCGAGCCGCCCGCTGAGACTGCCGCCGGCGATGACCACCTGCCCGGCGCCGAGTTCGGTACCGCCGCCGACGGTGACTCCGGCGGCCCGGTCCCGGACGACCCGCAGCCTCTCGGCCCACGCCCGGTGGAAGACCACCCCGGCCCGCTCGCAGGCTGTCACGAGGGCCGCCGCGAGCCTGCGCGGGTCGATCTGGTGGTCGCCGTCGGCCCGCAGCCCGCCGCGTACGCCCGGGGCGAGCATCGGCTCCAGCCGCCGGCACTCGCGACCGGTGAGCCATTCGGACTCCAGGCCCGACCTCCTTTGGAGGGCGTGGAGTTCACGCAGCCGCGCCCGGTCGTCGGCGTCGAGAGCGACCGCGAGCGTGCCGCAGGCGCGGTAGCCGGTGTCCTGCCCGGTGGCCGACTCCAGCTCGGCGACGAAGTCCGGATAGAGCCGCGCGGAGGCGATGTTCAGCCCCAGCAGGGTCTGCTCGCCGTGGTCGAGTTCGCTGACGGGGGCGAGCATCCCGGCGGCGACCCGCGCGGCCCCGCCGCCGGGCTCGGGATCGACGACGGTGACGCCGAGCCCGCGCTGCGCCGCGCGCCAGGCGGTGACGAGGCCGATGACGCCGCCCCCGACGACCAGGACGTCGGTGTGCCGGGGACCTTGGCCGGCCGGCGGGTCCGGAGACCTGCCCGGAGAGGTCTCCGGACCGGATTGCTCCAACGGAACGTGAGATGAGCGCATGGGCGTCCAGCTCCTCCCTTCGCCGGCATGACCCGGATCAGGTTCGTACGGTCGGAGGCCGCGTCAGCCTCCCTCTCAGCCCGGTGCGTACGGGCTCCCGCGAGGTGTGAAGTCTCTTGTTCGCTACTGCCGACAGATGCTTCCGGGTCAGCGTAACCCCCGCTCCCCGCGCCCTGTAAGGGCGTCGTCGTCCCGGCCCGATCCAAAAGCCAGACCCTAAGGTGATCAGGTGAACGAGCAGCGGAAGCAGGCGGACCGGCGGCGCACCGTCATCGTCGGCGCGGGCATGGCGGGCGTACAGACCGCCGTCGCCCTGCGTGAACTGGGGTACGGCGGCCCCGTCACCCTCATCGGGGCCGAGCCCCACCAGCCCTACGACAGGCCCCCACTCTCGAAGGCCGTCCTCCTTGGGACGGCGGAGAGTTCGGCCTTCGACGTGGACTTCGACGCGCTCTCCCTGGAGCTGCGGCTGGGACTGGAAGTGACCGGCGTGCGCCCCGACGACCACGAGGTGGACACGGCGGCGGGGCCGGTCCCGTACGACGTACTGGTCCTCGCCACCGGCGCCGGACCGATCACCCTCCCCGGCACCGAGGAAACGCCCGGTGTCCATCTGCTGCACACCCTGGACGACGCCGCGCGGCTGCGCCCCGTCCTGGACCGCCGGAACCACGTCGTCGTGGTCGGCGCGGGCTGGATCGGCGCCGAGTTCACCACCGCCGCCCGGGAGGCCGACTGCGCGGTGACCGTCGTCGAGGCCGCGGACCGTCCGCTCGCGGGCGCCCTGCCGGCCGAGGTCGCCACTCCGATGGGGGACTGGTACGCGCAGAGCGGCGCGGAACTCCTCACCCACGCGCGCGTGACGGGCGTCGGGCCCGGCACGGTGGCCCTCGCCGACGGCCGCGAGCTGGCGGCGGACGCGGTCGTCGTGGGCATCGGTGCCAGACCCGCCACGGCCTGGCTGGCGGGCTCCGGCATCGCGACCGGCCCCGAGGGCGCCGTCACGGCCGACGACCGGCTGCGCACGTCACGGGCCGACGTGTACGCGGTCGGGGACTGCGCCTCGTTCCCCTCGGCCCGCTACGGCGAGCGGCTGCTGGTGCACCACTGGGACAACGCGCTCCAGGGGCCGCGCACGGTCGCGGCGGACATCGTGGGGGAGGCTCACGAGCCGTACGACCCCGTGCCGTACTTCTGGTCCGAGCAGTTCGGCCGCTTCGTGCAGTACGCGGGCCATCACGCGCGGGCCGACACGCTGCTGTGGCGCGGCGACCCGGCGACCGCCGCCTGGTCGGTCCTGTGGCTGCGCGAGGGGGCGCTGGTGTCGCTGATGACCGTTGGCCGGCCGCGTGATCTGGCGCAGGGCCGCAAGCTCGTCGCGTCGGGCGCGCGGATCGACACGCGGCGGGCCGCAGACCCGGCCGTACCGCTCAAATCGACGGTTCTCTGACCCAGCCCGACCTCGCCCGACACCGCCCGGCGACCCGTTCGCCGTCCCGCTCGGCTTCCGACTGTCAGTCCGGGATGGCAGGCTTGTCCTGTGACTGAGATTGACGCAAAGATCGATGCTCTCGTCCCTGCCTGGCTTCACCTGCCCGATATCGCCGAAATGCTGGATATCGAGGTGACGCGTGTGCGTCAGCTGGTGAAGGAAGGCACGCTGATCGCCGTGCGCCGCGGGGAGAACCGCGCGCTCCAGGTGCCGGCCGCCTTCATCGACGGCAACAAGGTCGTCAAGGGCCTCGCCGGGACCTTGACGCTCCTGAGGGACGACAGCTTCACCGACGAAGAGATGCTTGAGTGGCTCTTCACTCCCGACCCGTCCCTGCCGGGCACGCCCGCGCAGGCCCTCAGCGAGAATCGCGGTACGGAGGTGAAGCGCCGCGCTCAGGCGCTCGCCGTCTGACGACACCACCACCGGCCGTGCGC